>DAIRDK010000082.1:0-10856 GCA_036796175.1 Bacteroidales bacterium
ATCAGGGTTCCGGCCACGGCTGCGCCACCCGACATGTCATCCTTCATATTGTTCATCGAATCGTTCGGCTTGAGGTTCATGCCGCCGGTATCAAACATGACTCCCTTGCCGACGAGGACAATGGGCTTTTTATTCCGGGCGCGGGCCGGCTTGTATTCCATCACGACCATCACGGGCGGTTCGTGGCTGCCCTTGTTCACGCCAAGGATCCCGCCCATCTTCAGGGCTTCGATCTTGTTCCGGTTCATCACCTCGACTTCGATCCCGCACGACTTTCCCATGTTCTCCAGGGTATGGCCGAACACCCGGGCCGACAGGTAGGAGTTGGGTTCGTTGATAAGGTCGCGGGCAAAACAGACTCCTTCAACCACGGCGGTCAGTTCACTGGTTTCTTTCCGTGATATCGTTCCCGAACCAATTCCAACCGCTTCAAGCGTACTCTTTTCTTCAGGGGCCGTTTTGTATTTTACGAAGCGATAGCTCCCCAGCGCCATCCCTTCGGCCACGGCCATAAGGGCTGCGGCATCGCCGGTGCCTTTGATCGTGACGGACCCGGCCCTGTGCTCGTTCAGGAACTCCTGCAGGTGGTCGCCCGCCTTCCGCAAGGCTTCATTTCGCTGATCCGGATCCTTCTCATCCGGGATGAACTGGACGAATTCCCAATATCCGAGCCGGTTGAACGGAACCCATCCGGCCTTGCCTTTCTCCTTCCGCTCTTTGATATAATCCAGCTCTTTCCGGCTGAATGTTCCCGAAGGAATTTCGTTCACAGAGGATACCAGGTAAACGATGTTCTCTCCACTCACCGGCCGGCTGGTTTCTATGATCTTCGGCTTCACCATTTTTCGTAATTTTGAACGCCAGAAATGCAAAGGTAGAAAAAAACAGAATGATTGCTTGAACCCGGCAGACCTCATAAAAAGAGCCCTTCAACGGGAATTCCTCGAAGCGGAGGAAGCCATGACACTCTGGCATTCGGTTTCCCTCCCCGAACTCATGTTTGCCGCCGGCATCCTGCGGAAAGAATTGCATCCCGACGACACGGTCGGCTGGATCATCGACCGGAATGTCAATATCACCAACGTATGCCTTTCCGGCTGCAAGTTCTGCAATTTCTACCGTCCGGTCAGCGGCAGCGGGACGTATATCACCTCCATGGACGAATACATCTGCAAGGTCGAGGAAATGCAGCGGCTCGGCGGGAATCAGTTGCTGTTGCAGGGAGGCATGCATCCCCACCTGGGGCTGGATTTCTATGTCGACCTGTTCAACCGGCTGAAGAAGCATTTTCCTGACCTGCGCCTGCACGCATTAGGTCCGCCGGAAATCGTCCATATTGCAAAAAAAGAACGGCTCACGTTCCGTGACGTCCTGGAACAGCTTGTGGAAGCGGGACTGAGCTCCCTGCCTGGCGCCGGGGCCGAGATCCTGGTTGACCGGGTCAGGAAGAAGCTGTCACCCGCCAAATGCACTGCCCGCGAGTGGCTCGATGTCATGCGGGAGGCGCACCGGATGGACCTCGTCACCTCGGCGACCATGATGTTCGGTCATATCGAAACAGTGGAAGAGCGGATGGAGCACCTGGTCAGGATCCGGGAAGTGCAGGCAGAAAAACCGGAAGGTCACCGGGGATTCCTGTCGTTCATCCCCTGGCCGTTCCAGGATGAGAATACGGTCCTGAAGAACAAATTCGGCATCTCGAATTCCGTAACGGCTCAGGAGTACATCAAAATGATCGCCATCAGCCGCCTCATGCTGCCCAACATTCCCAATATCCAGGCTTCGTGGCTTACCGTTGGCAAAGAAACGGCCCAGGTATGCCTGCATGCAGGGGCCAATGATTTCGGCTCCATCATGATCGAGGAAAATGTAGTCTCCGTCGCGGGGGCTGCGAATTCATTTGACGCAGACGGGATCCGGCAAGCCATCCGGGAAGCCGGTTTCATTCCCCGTCAGCGCAACCAGGATTTTACTTCACTTCGTTGAGGCGGTCTTGATCCGTTTCCAGTCGGCATAAATCTGCCGGGCGATATCGTAAGCTACAGCCTGGATATTCTCGGGATCCGTCACCTGGATGGATGCCGTGTACACCAATTCGTCGTCCGCGTTTGCATATAAATTGGCCGTAAGATGCAGCGTAGTGGATGTAGTCCAGTAACCGGGTGTGGATACCACGGCACCTCCGCCCCAGTATCCCGGCCATGCATAGTTGTAATAGTTATAGTAATTGTAATAGTAGCCTGGGTAAACAGTCGTGGTTCCCTCCACATAAGTCTCGGTCTTCTGAGCGCCTTCATAGGTGAAGATCAGGGCGCAGTTGGCACCCGCCTTGTTGAAGATCTCCTCCATTTCCGAATATTCGTATTTCTTCTTCGGTTCGAGCAGCTGCATTGCCGGGAAGACCTTGATCCCTTTCCCGGTCATGTAATCGGCTACCGCCTCTTCAAACGGTTTTTCATATTCCATCTTATCGAACATGCCCCAGATGACCATTGCCTTCACCTTGAAATCAGGTGCCGCTTTCGGGTTATGCCAGGAGGTCATGGTTACGGGCGAGCAGGCGGTGATGGCAAATGCTGCCGCGATGGCCGCCAACAGGAGAACAAGGTAACTTTTCTTCATAGGATGTGATGATTTGGATGTACTTGGTTTGTGCAAATATAAAGCAAATTGCATATCATGCTCCGGCTAGCGGGAAAATGACCTGGGGAGGAACCCAAAGGTCCGGATGGAATCCAGGATCCGGTTTGTGGCGCCTTTGTTGGAATCGGCGTAGATCCGGCATACATCCGACATGTGGCTGAGGTGAACCGGGTCGGCCAGCAGTCGGCGGACGAAAAGGCGCGCCTCTTCCGGATTCCTGACGCATACTGCACCACCCAGCCGGATCAGATCCACGGCCTCAACGAATTTTTCATGGCCCGGGCCGAACATGACCGGTTTTCCGAAGGTGACCGCCTCCAGGATGTTGTGCAGGCCTGCACCGAATGCTCCCCCGACCAGGGCGAACGTGGCATAGCGGTACAGGTGAGCCAGTTGGCCGATGGAATCCACGATCAGCACTTTGGCTTTGGAGGCGTTGGCTGTGGTCAGTCCCGAAAGGCGGACGATGGCCTGCTGCCCGACAGGCATTCCCGGGGTTTTTCGGATCGACTCGATCAGCGATGCAATGCGGGTCTCGTGCACTTCATGCGGCGCGATGATATACTTCAACTGCACTTTCCGGTTCACGATCAGGGGCAAGATGAGCGCTTCATCTTCAGGCCAGGTGCTGCCGCCAATCAGGATGCGCGATCCCGAACAGAACTTCTCAACCGTGGGATATTCCATGGGCTGCTCGGCGATGGCCGCCACGCGGTCGAAACGGGTGTCGCCGGTTACCGAAAAATTCTTGATCCCGTTGGTTTCCAGCAAGCTCTTTGCCTCGCCGTTCTGAAGAAAGAACCAGGTGATGTTGCCGAGCTGCTTTCGGAACCAGCCGCCATACCACCGGAAGAAGACCTGATCCGGGCGGAAAGCTGCAGAGACCAGGAAGACCGGGATATCCCGCCTCCTGAGCTCCTTCAGGGCATTGTACCAGAACTCGTACTTGACGAAGAAGACCATCGATGGCCGGACCAGCCGGATAAACCGGTTCATATTCCAGGGCGTGTCGAGGGGCAGATACCAGACATGGTCGGCGACAGGAGTCTGTTTCCGTATCTCGTAGCCGGAAGGCGAGAAGAACGTAAGGATGATCACGCACTGGGGATACCGTTCACGCAGCCGTTCCATCAGCGGCCTGCCCTGTTCGAATTCCCCCAGCGACGCGCAGTGGAACCAGATGACCTGGCTAAACCGCTCTTCGGGCAGGTCTTTAATCTCTTCCCCAATCTTCCGCAGGAGACCTTTCCGCCCATTGTTCCACAGCCTGGCTTTCCCCGGGAACAACGACCCGATCCGGATGGCCAGTCCGAACAGGATGATGCTGAGGGTATACAGAATGGTCATCAATAGTAATAAAATTCCTTGGGTGTCCTTTTATAGAGAGGGATGAACCAACACGCCTTTATCCCGTAAAACTGGCTGGAATAGCTGTCGGGATCAGGTCCTTTGAGATCGAAATTGTAATCCCGCTTGCGTTTTGTCCAGGCCTGGATAAATTCAAATCCGACTGAAAAATTAAGAAGACGTGAGTTGGACAGGTAAGTATACCCGATCGATCCCTTGAGTGCGAATCCCCCGTTGAGCTTGTCATATCCCTTTTTGTAATCATCAAGCAACTGGGGTGCGGTGTTGTTCGGGTTGTTGATGCGGATCTTATCCTGGAGATACCCGGCACCTGCCAGGATGGTGATCCCGGAGTTCGGATTCGGAGAGAGAACGGGAATGAGTTTCCCAAGATACCCGTAGAAGCTGTAACCGCGCTCATACAGCACCACATCTGCATACATGCCGTTGGCATCGATGATAAACCCCTCGGGCGTGGCGATCCTGACCAGCATCGAGTCCTGGTTCCTGACGGTTCCGCCGAACAGGAAGTTCCCTTCGGCTCCGACGATCCAGTTCCGTTTGGTCTTCACGAAGAACCCTCCGCCGATACTGGAATTCGACCCAAAAAGTTCCGTCAGGTCGCCTCCCGGAAACTGGTAGGAGTAAGTTGCATAAATGATCGGAGTGGTAATCGCACTGTCCTTTATACTGACCTGGCCGAACAGGGAACAGGTGCAGAGGATCAGGAGAAGAGTCAGGCTTTTCTTCATGCAGCGGTCAGAGTTTGATGATCATGCTGATCCCCGGGTTAAAGGTCGATATCTTTTTCTTTACTGTTTCTTCGTAACCCTGGTAGGCATAGATGTAGTTACCGGATCCGGGAGGATCTTCAACATAGGAATAGGAATAAAACGATTTGGTCCGTTTCGGACTGCCTCCCAGCATGTTGATGTTTCCGGTAAGAACAATGCGTTTCGCAACCCGGTAACCGACTCCCACGCGGACCTGGTAGGCGAATCCAGTCCCTGCTCCGGAGGATGTTTTGGTGGTCCCGAGGGTATCGACCGCGACAGCCATATCGAAGGCATGGCTGCTGGCGACGACAAACCCGACCAGGATGGCCGCATCGACCACGATCCGGTTGGAAAATTCCTTGTACATGACCGGGCCTGCCATAAGATAGTGGTTGGACCACGGCTTGCCGCCAAGACCGGCGGGATTCCCTCCCGGGATGACACTATCCTGGTAATCCTTCTGTATGGAATTTTGCTGGAAGATATACGAGATGCCCAGTCCGAGATCCCGTTTCCCGATCCAGTTCAGCTTGACCTGTGCCATAAACCCTCCTCCGGCAAATCCGGAGTTGTCATTATCCGGGTCAGCCAGCTTGTACTTTCCCATGGCCACCGAGTATGCCCCTAAAAAATCAAGCGTCATCCTGGATTTCCCTTTGGCCACGGTATCGACCACAACCTCCTGGGCCGGCAGTAATCCCGCAACCAACCATAAGATCAGTACGAACAGTCCTGTCTTTCGCATAACCATTGCATGAGTGCTGCAAAAGTAACGCTTTATGCGCAACAATCGTTTACGGGTCATTTCATTTCCGGTATTTTTTTTACCTTTGCATGTCCCTGAATAAATTGATCTTCAACTTTATTAAAATCAACAGATATGAATAAACATCTGCTCCGCATCGCGTTGGCCGCTCTCGCGCTGGTCGCCGGGACTGCCATGAATGCCGGTGCCTGTACCAACTTCCTGGTCTCCAAGGGAGCCTCTTCGGATGGCTCCACGTTCATTTCCTATTCAGCTGACTCCCATACGCTTTACGGGGAGCTTTATTACTGGCCTGCAGCCGATTATCCCGTAGGTGCCATGCTGGAAATCACCGAGTGGGATACCGGCAAGCCGATGGGCAAGATCCCCCAGGTGCGGCATACCTTTTCTGTCGTCGGAAACATGAACGAACACCAGGTTTCCGTTGGTGAGACCACTTACGGCGGAAGAGAAGAGCTCTTCACCCAGAAAGGGGCCATTATGGATTACGGCAGCCTGATCTATGTCGGGTTGCAGCGTGCTTCCTCGGCGCGCCAGTATATTCACATCATCGCCGACCTGATGGCGAAATACGGATATGCCAGCGAAGGCGAATCCTTCTCGGTCATGGACAAGAACGAAGTATGGATCATGGAGATCATCGGGAAAGGCGAAGGTCAGCTTGGCGCAGTGTGGGTCGCCATGCGGGTTCCCGACGGTTATATCTGCGGCCATGCCAACCAGGCGCGCATTACCCAGTTCCCGCTGAACGACACCATGAACTGCCTCTATTCCAAGGACGTTATCTCCTTTGCCCGCTCGAAGGGCTGGTTTGAGGGCCCCGACAAGGATTTCAGCTTCTCCGACACATACGCCCCCGTGACCTTTGGCGGCGCACGCTTCTGCGAAGCCCGTGTGTGGGCCATGTTCAACCGCGCGAACAAGGATATGGGCAAATATGAAAATTATGCCCGCGGCAATGTCGAATACGGCAAATACGGGTACGCAACCAACCGGATGCCGCTCTGGGTCAAGCCCGACAACAAGATCAGCGTGCACGACATGATGGAATTCATGCGCGACCATTATGAAGGCACCTCAATGGACATGAACCATGACATCGGCGGGGGACCGTTCGCCTGTCCTTACCGTTGGCGTCCCATGACCTGGGAAGTCGATAGTGTGGGCTATGTGCACGAACGCGCAACATCCACCCAGCAGACCGGTTTTGTGTTCGTCTCCCAGGGCCGCAGCTGGCTCCCCGACCCGATCGGAGGAATCCACTGGTTTGGAGTGGACGACACGTATACCACCGTGTTTAACCCGATCTACTGCGGGATCACCAAAGTTCCCGAATCTTACGCAGCCGGCAACGGCAGCATGGTTGAATACAGCCCCACGTCAGCGTTCTGGACCTTCACCTTTGTATCCAACTGGGCTTATACCAAGTATGACTACATGATCAAGGATATCCAGAAAGTGCAGCGTGAACTCGAACTGAACTATATCGAGAACACTGCGGTTATCGATAAAGAAGCGCTGGCCCTCTACAACAACGACCCCAAAAAAGCCATCGCCTACCTGACCGATTATTCCGTCAAGGCAGGGAATGCCACTGTTTCAACCTGGAAGAAACTGGGTGAATACCTCCTGGTCAAGTACCACGACGGCAACATCAAGAAGGAGAAGGACGGCAAGTTCGAGACCAATGGGTACGGACAGGCGGTCATGCCCATGCAGCCGGGATATCCCGAATGGTGGCTGAAGGAGATCGTGCGGGAGCACGGAGAGAAGATCAAAGCCGTAGGCGGAGGTCACTAAAAGGGGTGACAAGGTGACAAGGTGACTCCGCAACAGCTATTGTGGATGTGTTCGCCTGTACTCCTCCATCACGAGATCGAGGCTGTAGTAGAGAACATTCTTGAAATAGGGTTCGAAGATCTCCAGGACGACGATATCCGGTTTTTCTCTTAGTGCGATGTCCGCGTTGAGGTGATAATTCCATCCGTCGAAATAGAAAGTGGTCATCCCAAAGGTCTCCGAAATAAAGGGGAACAAGTGAATCCCATAAGAATCACGGATGACCAAAATGGAAGGCATCCGGCTGTCAGGAATATGGCGGTGAACTTCCGAATCATTGAGGAAAGGAAAGGCATCCGGCAATGTATCCTGAGGTCCGGGATCCCGGACTGATTTTAAATTAGGAAATTCCGGGATCCATGTCTCTTCCCTGACCTTCCCGGTCAAACCGATCATGCCGGCAAGATTGCCGCCGTGACTTTCATCTTCCCTGAATCCGAATTCACTAATTTCCAGTGGTTTCACCTGGGGGAAATCCCTGGAGATTTCGTTCATCAAAGCCCGGTACCCAAAATACCCGCCGATAAAATTCCAATGGTTATCGAGTTTTGCATAAAGCCTGAAACGGTTCTTCTGTGCCAGCAGTTCCTCTTTGGCTGTGATCAGCCGGATGACGGTATCCTTCCGGATATAGTTCACCAGCTTGTCGGTGAGCGTGCCTCCCGGTGCACGATGATAATACGCAGGCAGGTATTCCGGGTAGATGTCATGCTTGAGCGGTGCGATCAGCACATAAAACCTGATCCCCTGCGACCGGTACCACAGGGTTCGCATATGGAGCTCCTGCATGATGTACCGGTACCCTTCGGGCGGGATGGACATGTTCCCTTCGTATAACTCCCGTTCCTTGGCGGCATCGAACAGCCAACCGTCCTTGCCGATGGTGACCTTGTCGGGAAACGGCGACTCCTGCATGATATTGAGCTGGCTCCAGATATTGAGGTCGATCAACTTCTCACGCATGAAGAAATGGTCGTTGTACCAGGCTTCATAGAGCGGAGGAAACGGATCAAGCAGGGAAATGTCAAACTCCGGCTGTTTGGCCAGGTTCCGGTTTTCACGTTCACTCACCTCCGGAGACTTGTACCACCCGGTGAGTTGTGAAACAAGCGGCACTGCCATGATCGCGCCGAACAGGAAGGCGAAGAGGATATTGTACCGGTGATCTCCTTTCCTGGTCATCAGAATTTAAAATAGATGAATGACGAATAGGTGGAATTGGCCAGGTAGAAAGTCGAGAGGAGTAGGACCAGGATCATGGCGGCCAGTCCGGCGATGCGCCAGCCATGGAACCGGAAACCTGCAGCCTTCCCTCCAAGAGCAAATGACTGCAGTTTTTCGGCAAGGGGTGTCGCAGCCAGGATGGCCACGATGGCGACCGCAAGCTGGATGCCGTTGTAGTAGCTCACAAAGCTTGCTGTAGAACCTTCCCTGAGCACTCCGAAGAGGGCGGAGAAATACCTGAATGCATCGTCCACAGAAGGACTGCGAAAAAAGACCCAGGCCAGCGAGATGACCAGAAGCAGGTAGATGTGAGAGAAAACCGCCGGAAGCTTCTTCAGAAGTCGTGAAAGCCCCAGTCGCTCCAACGAAATAAAGAGCCCGTGGATCCCGCCCCAGATCACGAATCCCCAGGCTGCCCCATGCCAGAATCCGCAGAGGAGGAAGGTGATCAGGGCGGCAGGCAGGTAGATGAGCTGGTCGGCCCTGAAGATCCAGTACCTCTCTTTCGGCATGGTTCGTGACAAGCGGTACGCGAGCGGCAGGAAGAGGTAATCGCGGAACCATTCGCTGAGGGTGATGTGCCATCGTTTCCAGAATTCCGTTACCGTGCGTGAGATGTACGGCAGGTTGAAGTTCTCCGGGAGGCGGAAACCGAACATCAGGGCCAGCCCGATCGCCATGTCGGTGTACCCGGCAAAGTCATGATAGATCTGCAACGTGTAGGCCAGCAACCCGATCCAGGCGATCCCGGCGGAGAGGTCGGCAGACTGAAGGGAGAAGGCATTGTCGGCAATGAGTGCAAGCTGGTTGGCAATTAAAACCTTACGTCCGAGTCCCAAGGTGAATCGCCGCACGCCTTCGCCGAACAGGTCAAAGCTGATCCGGCGTTCCCGGATCTGGCCGTCCATCAGGTGATACCGGGTGATCGGGCCGGAGATCAGTTTCGGAAAAAATGAAATGTACAGGGCCAGGTGAATGAAGTTCCTGGTCGCCGGTACGATCTTCCGCTTCACGTCGATCAGGTAGGTCATGGCCTGGAATGTAATGAAACTGATACCCGCAACAAACGGAAATTTCGGGTTCCTGATGAGGATGGAACCTGCGATTTCGTTTACCTGATCAATAAAGAATCCCGTGTATTTCAGGACCAGGAGGAACAGGATATTGAATACGACCCCGGCTGTGAACCATATGCGCGATCTGTTTTCGCCGGATGCGATGAGGATTCCAAAAAGGTAGTTCACCAGGATGGAGATGATCAGGTAGATGACCAGCGTCACCCCGGCCCAGCTGTAGAACACCAGGCTGGCGGTCAGCAGGGTGATGTTGCGCACTTTCGTGTTCCCGGGGAGGGACAGCAGCAGTGCAACAGGCAGAAAGAGGTAAAGGAAGATGAGTGATGAGAATACCATGAACGTCCCGGTGCAGATCGAGGGGGTAAAGGTATCGAAATATTATTAATTTTGCCGTGATAACATCGACATAAACCTACGAGTACTATGGAAGAAAGAAATACAGGGACCGGAAAAATGAAACTATACCTGGCCGTGTTGGGATTGATCATACTCGTTCTCCTGTTCTGGCTCTTTATCCAGCGTTCGCAGCTGATGAAGCTGGTGCAGGAAAAGGAGATCGAGAAGGTGGAACTGCAGAAGGAACTGGATTCGCTGATGACCGAGCACAATTCCGTCAAAGCGGCCTACGGCAGCCTGTCGGATTCCCTGGCCGCCAAGGACAGCGTCATCCAGGCGAACGCGATCGAGATCCGCAAGCTCCTCGATACGCAGTATGAATACAACAAAGTGCGCAAGCGCATCGGCCTGCTCCAGAAGATCGCGCAGGGATATGTCCACCAGATCGACTCCCTGTATAACGTCAACCGCGAACTCAAGGAAGAGAATGAACGCATCCGCCAGGATGTGCGCACCGAACAGTCGAAAAACCAGGCACTGGTGAAAGACAAGGAGGAGCTGACCCAGAAGATGAACAGTGCTGCCGTGCTTCGCGCTTACAACGTAACGGTGACCGCTTACCGCGTGAAAGCGGGGGAACGCGAAACCCCCACCGATAAGGCCAATCGGACCGACCGGCTGAGGATCTGCTTCACCATCGGCGAAAACCCGCTGGTGCAGCCGGGGAAGCGCTCCGTGTATATCCGCATCACACGCCCCGACAACGTGGTGGTGATCAAGAGCAAGTACGACACGTTCACCTTTAACGGGCAAACCATCCCGTTCTCCATCCGCGAGGATATCGATTAC
>DAIRDK010000083.1:0-10803 GCA_036796175.1 Bacteroidales bacterium
ACAAACACACGCACCGAGTCGTTCCTTGAAATGATCTCCCGCGACAGGCTGTCGGTAATGGCGATCCGCAAATCCGCCTGGTCTTTGCCGTTGGCGATGAGGGTGGTGCTGTAAGCCGTCAGCATGACATTGAATGGCTTGCCGGAAATGACCTGAGAAACACTGTCGTAATCGGATTGATCGGCGACAGGCCCCGTGCAACCGGCATATAACAGGACACCCATGATAGCGATCAGTTGAGCTCTCATAATGCTGGATTTTAATGCAAGTTACAAAAACCAGGTTACTTATTGCCCTGTCACCTTCTCACCTTGTCACCACGTCACCCTGTTACCTAAAAATCACTACCTTTGCCCTTCTTAAAGCAAATCTATCTGAACATGACTGTTAACCGCCAGAACGACCGCCTGTTCGCCGATTTTTCACCCGTGACCACCCAACAGTGGGAGGAAAAGATCGTGGCCGACCTGAAAGGCGCCGACTACGCTAAAAAGCTGATCTGGAAAACAGATGAAGGTTTTGAGGTCAGGCCATATTACCGCGAGGAGGATCTTAAAGGACTGGAATACCTGAACGTGCAGCCAGGGAAAGAGCCCTTCGTACGGGGAACCACGGAGGGAACGAACCACTGGACCATCCGGCAGGATATAGCTGAGACCGGTATCGAAGTGGCGAATCAGAAAGCCCTGGATGCCGTGAAGCATGGTGCAGGGGCTGTTGGGCTGAATGTGACCGATATCACCACACACAAGCAGATGAAAGCCCTGCTTGATGGAATCCGGTTTGGCGAAACGTCGATCCATATGGCCCATGCCCGATCCTTCCCCTTGTCGCTGGAACTCCTCCTGTATGAACTGTCGCACCGGAATGAACCCGGAGACGATGTAACAGGCTCGCTGAACTTCGATATCATCGGGTACCTGCTGACGCATGGCGAATTTTACAAATCCCTCGAAAACAACCTGGAAGAAGCCGTTTACCTGGTCGATACGATCAAAAAGAAGCTGCCTAAGTTCCACGGCATCACGGTCAACGGCCATCTTTTCCAGGATAGCGGCTCGACCCTGGTTCAGGAACTGGCCTTTTCCCTGGCCTCCGGTAGCGAGTACCTGTCGATGCTCACCGATAAAGGCATTGATGCCGACACAGCCGCTTCCGCCATCAACTTCACCTTTGCCATCGGGCCCAACTATTTCATGGAGATCGCCAAGTTCCGCGCCGCGCGCCTGTTATGGGCCCGAATCGTGGAACAGTATCAACCCTCCGGTGAGAGCCCGAAAAAAATGTTTATCCAGGCCCGCACAGCCACCTGGAACAAAACGGTCTACGATCCTTACGTGAACATGCTCCGGACCACCACCGAAGCGATGTCGGCCATTCTGGGCCATGTGGATACGTTGCTGGTCCAGCCCTTTGACGTCACCTGGGCCGGCGCCGGTGAATTCAGCCAGCGTATCGCCCGCAATCAGCAGCTTATCCTGAAAGAAGAGTCCTACCTCGACCGGATCGTTGATCCCGCTGCCGGGTCCTACTATATCGAGAACCTGACCCACAGCATTGCAGTTCATGCCTGGGATCTCTTTCTTAAAGTGGAGGACAAGGGTGGCATGATCACCGCGATCAAGGACGGATTCATTCAGGAGATCATTGCAAAGACCGCTGCGCAAAAGCGGTCCGACCTGGCCCAGCGCAAGCTGGTGCAGATCGGGACAAACCAGTACCCGAATACGCTGGAACAGATGTCGGACAAGGTCCAGTTCCAGCAGGAGATGAATGGCGAAACCATCACGGTTTATCCACGGCTGCGACCTTTTCGTGTCTCAACCGGCTTTGAGGAGCTCAGGCTGGCGACGGAGCGGTTTGTGGAAAACGGAGGCAAGTGGCCCGAAGTGTTCCTGCTCACCTTTGGTAACCTGGCGATGCTCAGGGCCCGCGCAGGATTCATCACAAATTTCTTCGGGTGCGCCGGGTACGCCATCATCGATAATCCCGGGTTCACCGATTTCAGCCTGGCCGCTGAAGCGGCCTGCCGGTCGGAGATCATCGTGTTGTGCAGCTCTGACGAGGAGTATATGCAGCACGGCCCGGAGATCTGCAGGTTGATCCTGGCTAAGAATCCCGGCGCTCACATCATCGTCGCCGGCTCGCCGAAAGAGGGAGTAGAAGAGCTGAAAGCCGCCGGGGTGAAGGACTTTGTGAGTGTGAGATCAAACCTGCTGGAGACATTGACCGCATACCAAAAACTGATAACCGACAACCGATAACTGACAACTGCTGATGAAACCTGACCTCAAGAACGTTGATTTCCGATCCGGGGCGAATGCCGGGGCTAATATGCCGGTGTTGCCGAAGGATTGGATGACGGCGGAGCAGATCCCGCTGAAAGCCGTTTACGGCGCCGAAGACCTGGCCGGGCTTGAGCATCTTCACTATGCTGCCGGGATCCCGCCCTTTCTTCGCGGTCCTTACTCGACCATGTACGTTATGAGCCCATGGACCATCCGGCAGTATGCCGGATTTTCCACGGCCGAAGAATCCAATGCCTTTTACCGCCGCAACCTGGCGGCCGGCCAGAAGGGGCTCTCCGTCGCTTTTGACCTGGCGACTCACCGGGGATACGACTCCGACCATGAGCGTGTTGTCGGGGATGTTGGAAAAGCCGGCGTGGCCATTGACTCCATCGAGGATATGAAGATCCTCTTCGACCAGATCCCGCTCGACCGGATGTCGGTCTCCATGACGATGAACGGCGCCGTACTGCCTGTCCTGGCATATTATATTGTCGCCGCGGAAGAGCAGGGTGTGCCCATGGAGAAACTGACCGGCACGATCCAGAACGATATTCTAAAAGAATTCATGGTGCGGAACACATACATCTATCCGCCCATCCCGTCGATGCGCATCATCGCCGACATCTTCGCCTTCACCGCGAAGCACATGCCGAAGTTCAATTCCATCTCCATCAGCGGATACCATATGCAGGAGGCCGGCGCCACCTGCGACATCGAGCTGGCCTATACCCTGGCCGACGGGTTAGAGTACCTGCGCACCGGCGTAAATGCAGGCATGGACATAGATACATTTGCCCCGCGCATCTCCTTTTTCTGGGCGGTAGGCATGAACCATTTCATGGAGATCGCGAAAATGAGGGCCGCCCGGATGCTATGGGCGCGCATCGTGAAACAGTTCAACCCGAAGAACCCGAAATCCATGGCTCTGCGTACCCACAGCCAGACCTCGGGATGGAGCCTTACCGAACAGGATCCATTCAATAACGTTGCCCGCACCTGCATCGAAGCGCTCGCTGCTGCCCTTGGCCATACTCAGTCGCTGCATACCAACTCATTGGACGAAGCCATTGCATTGCCGACCGATTTCTCGGCGCGTATTGCGCGGAACACCCAGCTCTACCTGCAGGAGGAGACGAACATCTGCCGTTCCCTCGATCCCTGGGCCGGTTCTTATTATGTGGAAAGCCTCACCCACGAGATCGCTAACAAAGCGTGGAAACTCATTTGCGAAGTGGAAGAGCTGGGAGGTATGGCCAAGGCCATCGAAACAGGTTTACCGAAGATGCGCATTGAAGAAGCATCGGCCAGAAAGCAGGCTCGCATCGATTCAGGCAAAGACAAGATCATCGGCGTGAACATGAACAAGCTGGATAAAGAAGCGCCGATCGAGATCCTTGAGGTGGACAACACAGCCGTGCGTGAATCGCAGATCCGCCGGTTGAAGCAGCTGAAAGCTTCCCGCGACAACGATGCGGTTGAACACGCGCTGGACGCCCTGACCCTGGCTGCACAAAGCGGGGATGGCAACCTGCTGGCGCTGTCGGTCGACGCCGCACGGAAACGGGCCACTTTGGGCGAGATCTCATATGCACTTGAACAAGTTTACGGGAGGTATAAAGCAGTGATACGATCCATCTCCGGGATTTATTCCTCAGAATCGCAGGAAAACGAGAGCTTCAGGAAGGCCCGCGAACTGGCCGACCAGTTCGCTGAAATCGAAGGCCGAAGGCCGCGCATCATGATCGCGAAAATGGGCCAGGACGGACACGACCGCGGGGCCAAAGTGGTCGCCACCGGCTATGCCGACATCGGATTCGACGTTGACATCGGTCCCCTGTTCCAGACCCCGGCGGAATCAGCCCGGCAGGCGGTAGAGAACGACGTCCACATCCTTGGCGTCTCGAGCCTGGCCGCGGGACATAAAACCCTGGTGCCACAGGTGATCGACGAGCTGAAGAAGCTGGGCCGCGAGGACATCCTCGTGATCGTGGGAGGTGTCATCCCCCCGCAGGATTACGACTTTTTGTATCAAGCCGGCGCAGCGGCGATCTTCGGACCGGGAACGGTGATCTCCGAAGCGGGCATCAAGCTGCTCGAGATCCTGATCGAAAGCAGGAAATAAGGGATGGAACTGCAAGTGCTCACGTTACCGAACGGGATCCGGCTGGTTCATCATCCGGTCCCGGGCCACGTGGCACACTGCGGGATCTTCATTGGCGCCGGCACCCGCGATGAAACGACCAGGGAACACGGCATCGCCCATTTCATCGAGCATACGATCTTCAAAGGGACCGAGAAGCGAAATGTCTTCCATGTCCTGAACCGTCTCGAGAACGTCGGGGCCGACCTGAATGCATTCACCACGAAGGAAGAAACCGTCATTCATGCGTCATTCCTCAAAGAAGATTACGAACGTGCGCTGGAACTCTTCCAGGACATCCTCTTCCATTCAGTCTTTCCGAACAAGGAGATCGAGAAAGAGAAACAGGTGGTGATCGACGAGATCAAATCCTATTTTGACAACCCGGCGGAGCAGGTGACTGATGATTTTGAAGACCAGGTCTTCAGCGGGCACAAGCTGGGGCGGAATATTCTTGGTACGGAGAGCAGTGTCAAACAATTTACCCGGGAGGCTATTTTCGGGTTCATCCGAAGGAATTACCGGCCTGAAAGAATGGTCATCGCATCGGTGGGAAATATCGATTTCATGCGGCTTTCAAAGCTGGTGAACCGGTATTTTATCCAGCCGGTGGAACGCCGGAAGCCATTGCCCAGAACGCCATTCCGGTCCTACACCCCGCAGCGCAGGACGAGGAAAGTGAACACCTGGCAGGTACACTGCGTTACCGGCGCCCCGGGATATCGGTTCTCCGATCCGAAGCGCATCCCCCTGGCGCTGCTGAACAACATGCTGGGCGGTCCGATCATGAATTCCCGACTTTCGCTGGCCCTGCGTGAGCGAAACGGACTGACTTACCAGAACGACTCTGTCTATACCCCCTATTCGGATACCGGGATCGTCAGCATTTACTTTGGCACCGATCCCGTGCATTACGAAAAGGCGTTGTCGATCGTGGACAAGGAATTGAAACGATTGAGAGAGGAAAAGCTCACCCCGGTCCAGATGAGGACGATCCGGAAACAGCTGACCGGCCAGCTGTCGATCGGACGGGAGTCGAACATCGGCCTGATGCTTGCCCTGGGCCGGAATTATCTTATGCAGGACCGTTTTGACACCCTGGAGGAGATCATTGCAGCAATAGATGCCACCACACCCGAACTGCTGCTGGAGATCGCCAATGACATTTTTGAACCCAGGCGGCTCAGCCTGCTGACATTCCTTCCCGAATGATTTTTCTGCTTACTTTTATTGAAAACGAGAATCATGATCGCTGAAGAGATCCTTGAGTACTGCGAGAGCCATACCACCCCGGAAACGGAACTATTGCACAGGCTAAACCGCGAAACCCACCTGACGCAGGTCTATCCACGTATGGTTTCCGGGCATCTGCAGGGGACCTTCCTTCGGATGATCAGTGCGATGCTGAACCCGGAGCGGGTACTGGAGATCGGGACGTTTACGGGGTATTCGGCGATCTGTCTGGGGACCTGGAGCCGGGAGCTCCATACCATAGAATCCAATCCCGAGCTTGAGCCGGTGATCCATCGCTACATCCGGGAGGCGGGATTGGAAGAGGTCATTCATCTCCATATCGGCGATGCGATGGCGATCATACCGACGCTGGATAAGACATGGGATCTGGTCTATATCGATGCCGACAAGCCAAATTACCTGAATTATTACAGGATGGTGCTGCCGAACGTGAAGCAGGGAGGGCTTATCCTTGCGGATAACGCCTTATGGGACGGCAAGGTACTGGATCACGGAACCCGGGATAAAGAGGCCCGGGGAATCATTGAATTCAATGAATTCGTGCAGCAGGACGAACGGGTGGAGAACGTCCTGCTGCCTCTGAGGGATGGCATCATGATGATTAAAAAGTTGGGTCGTTGAGCTGTTGAGACGCCTCAACGAATCAACCAACTTTGTATTCAAACGTCACTGCCGCAAGTTCTTCATTGGCCTTAAGGATCTTCTTCTTCAGGTCTTCCTTGAATTTCACCATGCGCTTGTGCAGGTCGGGATCGGATGTGGCGAGGATCTCGGCGGCGAGGATGCCTGCGTTCTGGGCTCCGTTGATACCGACCGTGGCCACAGGGATTCCCGGTGGCATCTGGACGATGGCCAGGAGGGAATCCAGTCCTTCGAGCGACGCTTTGATCGGTACGCCGATGACGGGTAATGTCGTCATGGCGGCGATCACACCCGGCAGATGGGCGGCCATCCCGGCGGCGGCGATGATCACCCGGATGCCCCTTGCGTGGGCTCCCTTGGCGAATTCTTCCACTTTCTCGGGAGTGCGGTGCGCCGAGAGCGCGTTGATCTCAAAAGGAATCTGCAACTCGTTGAGGAATTTGGCGGCAGCTTCCATGACTGGCAGGTCGGAGGTACTACCCATGATGATGCTGACTAACGGTTTCATACGCTCAGGTTTAGACAGGCAAAAATAGGAATTTCCGGCATTTTTGGATTATCGGCTATCATTTCATAATCTTGCATAACGCATGCTGAAGATGAAACGACGGACGGTGCTGGTCTTGTTGATCTTGCTTGCCCTGGTTCTAAGGCTGTTTTTCGCAGGATCACTGGGTCAGTTCCTTGGCATCCGCGGAGCCGCCATGAGCCTGCTTTACCAGGCGGGATGGTACCTTCTTCCTCTCCTGGCGATCATGCTGATCTGTTACCGGCCAGAGAAGATCCTGCCGGAACTCGGACTTTCAGCACCGGTATGGAAAGGGTTTATACCCGCTCTCGTGATCACGATCCCGATGAGCCTATCCTACGCTTTCCTTGGAGAGTTTCCTGATATAAATACGGCAGCAAGGACTGTGGGACTATCCCTCTTTGCGGGTTTCTTCGAGGAGCTCTGGTTCCGGGCTTTCGTCTTTGGCCAGCTGTTCAGGCGGGCCGGCTGGGGCTTCATCCCGGCTGTCCTGGTCAACGGTATCCTCTTTGGCCTGGGACACCTTTACCAGTCCAGCGACACCGGCGGGTCGATCATGGTGTTCCTGGTGACTTTTGCCGGCGCTGCCTGGTTCTCCTGGATCTTCATTGAGTCGGGCGGGAACCTGTGGCTGCCTGTGTCCCTGCATTTTTTTATGAACCTTTCCTGGGGCCTGTTTTCCATGGACCAGACCGCAGCAGGGGGACTTGCAGCCAACATTCCCAGGGCCATTACGATCACCCTGGCGATCTTATATATTCTTATCTTTGTAAGGAAAGGGAGGCCGTTGAGGATCAGGGTTGAAAATCTCTGGATCAACCGGCAAACGCATGACAACAACAGTCAAGATCAAGGACAAATTATTTGAACTCCTGGTCCCGGCGGAAGAGATCAGTGCGGCTGTGGACGCAATCGCCTCCCGGATCAATGCCGACTATGCATCCAAAGAGCCGCTGTTCCTGTGTATCCTGAACGGATCATTCATGTTTGCGGCCGATTTGCTGAGGAGGATCCGTGTGCCGTGCCGGGTCTCGTTCGTGAAATATGCCTCCTATGCGGGAACGAAATCGACCCAATACATAAAGAACCTGGTCGGGCTGAATGAAGATGTGGAAGCGAAAGATGTGATCATTGTTGAAGATATCGTGGATACCGGCCTGACGATGAGCCATCTTTTAACGGAATTATCGGAGAAGAAGCCGGCAACCGTGCGGATCGCTGCGTTTTGCTTCAAAAAAGAGGCCTTCCAGGCGACATTTACGATTGATTATTTGGGGATGGAGATCCCGAACGCCTTTGTTATAGGATACGGGATGGATTACGAAGGCTACGGCAGGAACCTGGCAGAAATTTATCAAATATCCGACAACCAATATCCAACATCCAACACCTCAACATGCTAAACATCATTTTATTCGGGCCGCCAGGAGCGGGCAAGGGCACGCAGGCCCAGAAACTTGCGGAAAAATACAAGCTCATGCATATCTCCACGGGTGATATCCTGAGGAAGGAGATCGCCGATAAGACGGAACTGGGGCTGAAGGTGAAATCGATCATGGACCGCGGGGAGCTGGTTTCCGATCACATTCTGATCGAGATCCTGCAGTCGGTCATTGAGAGGAATCCGGGTGTCAACGGATTTATTTTCGATGGTTTCCCGCGTACCGTTCCCCAGGCCGATGCGCTTTCGGCGATGCTGAAGTTGAAAGGAACCTCCATCGCGGCAGTGATCTCGCTGACCGTTGATGACGAGGAACTGATCAAACGGTTGCTGAACAGGGCCGCGGAGCTGGGACGTTCTGACGATACCGAAGAGGTGATCCGCAGGCGCCTTGCAGTGTACAATGCCCAGACCAGGCCGTTGCTCGACTATTACAATCACCTTGGACTGCTGAAGGAAACTCATGGGATCGGGCTGATCGAAGAGATCTTCGGGAAGCTTTGCAGACTGATGGAAGGACTCTCACAGGATTAACACATGGAACGGTTTCACGTGATCGGGTTGCTGGTGCTCTCCAACACCTTCATGACGTTTGCCTGGTACGGGCATCTCAAGCTGACGCATTTGAAGTGGTTTGAACACGCCGGGTTATTCGCGTTTATCCTGATAAGCTGGGGGCTGGCGTTCTTCGAATACTGCTTCCAGGTACCGGCAAACCGGATTGGGTTCCGGGAGAACGGGGGGCCCTTCTCGCTGGTCGAACTGAAAGTGATCCAGGAGGTAACCAACCTGACAATCTTTTTCATCTTTGTAACTGCGTTCTTCCGCAACGAAGCAATCCGCTGGAACCATTTTGTGGCCTTCGGATTGTTGGTGCTGGCTGTTTATTTTCTGTTTAAAAAGTGACCATGGCCGAGTCGAATTTCGTTGATTACATCAGGATCTTCTGCGCATCGGGCAACGGCGGCGCCGGTTCTGCGCATTTTCTACGCACACGGACCAACCCGCGCGGTGGACCTGACGGAGGTGACGGCGGCAAGGGAGGTGACATCATCCTGAAAGGGAACAGCCAGTTATGGACCCTGATCCATCTGCGTTATACGAAACACCTGAAGGCAGGTCACGGAGAGAACGGGTCGAAGAACCTCAAGACCGGGGCCAGCGGAAAAGACATCATCATCGAAGTGCCGTTGGGAACTATCGCCCGCAATGCCGAAACAGGAGAGTACATGTGCGAGATCACCCATCATGAGGAGACAGTTGTACTGCTGAAAGGCGGACGGGGAGGTTTGGGCAATGAGCATTTCAAATCGTCCATCCTCCAGGCTCCCAAGTTCGCCCAGCCCGGCGAGCCCGGGATCGAAGGGTGGTTCGTGCTTGAGCTGAAGATCCTGGCTGACGTAGGGCTGGTGGGGTTTCCCAATGCCGGGAAATCCACGTTGCTGTCAGTCATTTCGGCTGCCAAACCAACCATCGCGGACTATCCCTTCACCACCCTCATCCCCAATCTGGGGATCGTGACCTATCACGACAACCGGTCGTTCGTCATGGCCGATATTCCCGGGATCATTGAAGGAGCGCATGAGGGAAGAGGGATCGGACTTCGATTCCTGCGGCACATCGAGCGGAATTCCGTATTGCTGTTCATGATCCCGGTCGATTGCAGGGACATCCGAGCGGAGTATAAGATCCTGCTGAACGAACTGAAAGAATACAATCCCGAGCTGCTCGACAAGCCCCGGATGCTGGCTGTCACCAAGGCCGATCTCGCTGACGAAGAGATCCTCTCGGCACTGAAGAAGGAACTTCCCGATACTCCGTATTGCTTCATTTCCTCCCACAAGAAAACCGGGCTGATGAAACTGAAGGGGATGTTGTGGGAGATGCTTAGTAATTAATAATTAATGATTAATAATTAATAATTAATAATTAATAATATACGGGGAGCGTAGGGCATTGCAGAATGATAGATAATCTGGTGAATATCGATCGTGATCTGTTCCTGTTCCTGAACGGACTGAATACGTCCTGGCTGGATCCGGTGATGTTCTGGATCAGCAAAGGGGGCATTTGGATCCCGTTCTACCTGTTTCTGGTCTGGCTGGTCGGGAAGCAGTACGGCAGGCAAACCTTGTGGATCCTGCTGTTTGTCGCCCTGATGATCGCTGCCGGCGACCAGCTGGCCAACCTGGTGAAAGAGGGCACTCATCGTTTGCGTCCCAGCCAGGACACTACCCTTTGCTGTGTGCATATCGTCAACGGATACAGGGGAGGCACATACGGCTTTTATTCCGCACATGCATCGAATACCTTTGCGCTGGCGGTGTTTCTTGTCATGGTCATGAGGAAGCGTTACCGCTGGATCGCGGCCGTCATGATCCCGTGGGCTTTTATCATGTCTTACACCAGGATCTACCTGGGAGTGCATTTCCCGGGCGACATGCTGGTCGGGGCGATGGTCGGGGTACTCCTGGGATGGGGCTTTGGTGCAGGCTTTTTGCGACTG
>DAIRDK010000084.1:0-7654 GCA_036796175.1 Bacteroidales bacterium
CATCGCCATCCAGCTGAAGAAGTCCTACCTGAACTGGAACCGGGATTCTGTGACCGATGAAGTGATCGAAGAGCATCTGAGGATCCTCTCCGCGGGCAGGTTGAAACTGCACGAAGACATCAAGCTAACGGCCACCCAGGACCTGCTCAACCGCAACAAGCCTCGTAAACCGTTCCGCCCGAAGAACAACGGCAACAACCCAAACTATCGTCCCAGGAAAAAACAGCAGTGAGTTCGTTCGAGATCCGGGGCGGCCTGAAACTGCAGGGTGAGATCACCCCGCAAGGCGCAAAGAATGAGGCGCTCCAGGTGATCTGTGCCTGCCTGCTCACCCGTGAGCAAGTGACCATCCGCAATGTCCCCGACATTCTCGATGTAAACAAACTGATCGCACTCCTGGCGGATATCGGTGTGGAGGTCAGCCGGCAGGGCGATTCCACGTACACATTTGAAGCGAAGGAAGTCCGACCCGATTTCCTGAAAACTCCTGAATTCAAAAAGAAAATCGGAAGCCTGAGGGGATCCATCATGATCCTCGGGCCCCTGCTTGCACGGTATGGCGAAGGGTACGTGTATATCCCCGGCGGGGATAAGATCGGCCGCCGCCGGCTCGATACCCACTTCACCGGCCTGATGACCCTTGGGGCCGGGTTGCAGTACGATGCACAGGAACAACTCTACTCGTTTTCCGCCGATCACCTTCAGGGCGCCTATATGCTGCTGGACGAGGCATCTGTCACAGGCACTGCGAATATCCTGATGGCGGCCGTGCTGGCCAAAGGCAGGACCACCATCTTTAATGCGGCCTGCGAACCTTACCTGTTCCAGCTGTGCAACATGCTGGTCAGGATGGGTGCAAGGATCAGCGGCATCGGATCCAACCTGCTGACCATCGATGGCGTGGACCAACTCCACGGATGCGAACATACCCTGCTGTCCGACATGATCGAGGTGGGGAGCTTCATCGGTCTTGCAGCCATGACCGGCTCGGAGATCACGATCCGGAATGCGGGATATGAACAGCTCGGCCTGATCCCGGATGTATTCCGCCGCCTGGGGATCAGGCTGGAGCGGCAGGGCGACGACATCCATGTCCCGGCCCAGTTCCACTATGAGATCGAAACGTTCATGGATGGTTCGATCATGACCATCGCAGATGCCCCATGGCCCGGGTTCACTCCCGATCTCATCAGCATTATCCTGGTCGTTGCCACACAGGCCAGAGGAAGCGTCCTGATCCACCAGAAAATGTTCGAAAGCCGGCTGTTCTTCGTGGATAAACTGATCGACATGGGAGCCCGGATCATCCTCTGCGATCCTCACCGGGCAACGGTCATCGGCCTCGACCGGCAATTCCCCCTCCGCGGGATCCGGATGTCTTCCCCCGACATCAGGGCCGGGGTAGCTCTTCTGATCGCTGCCCTTTCAGCAGAAGGAAAAAGCATCATCGACAATATCGAGCAAATCGACCGAGGGTACCAGGACATCGACAACCGTCTCAGAAAACTCGGGGCGGATATCCGCCGGATCTGACCCTGACATTTTGTCTATAACCGGCATTTGGCAGGATTTTTGTACATGCCGGATGACTGATATTCATAATCGGACCACGAATTACCCATCATGACGAGCGGAAAGCACAAGCACGACAAGGACAAGGAGATCGAACAAGAACCTGAAGTCCGGAAGGAAGAGGCCACGACACAGGAACCTGTGACGGGGGAGCAGACAGGAAAGGCAGCGGAGCAGCCTGACCAAGCTGAAAAACTGGCACAACTTGAATCTGAGTTGGCTGCCATGAATGACAAATACCTGCGGCTTTATTCTGAATTCGACAATTTCAGGAAACGGACCCTGCGCGAAAAGATCGAGATGAGCAAGACCGCCTCTGCCGAGGTGATCACATTGCTCCTGCCAGTCATTGACGACCTCGAACGGGCCATCAGGGCGCACAGTGCAGCTGGCGAGTCAGCGGCAGCACTGACAGAAGGGATCACCCTGATTTATAACAAAATGATGACCCTTCTCGGGCAGCAAGGCCTGGAAGCCATCGCAGCCCCGGGAGAGGAGTTCAATACTGATTTCCATGAAGCGGTGACGAATATTCCTGCAACCGGGCCCGAAATGAAAGGGAAGGTGGTTGATGAGATCCAAAAGGGATACACACTCAACGGGAAGGTGATTCGGTTCGCCAAGGTCGTGGTAGGAAGCTGATAACATGGCAAAGAAAGATTATTACGAGATACTGGAGGTTTCAAGATCGGCAACACCCGAGGAGATCAAGAAAGCTTACCGCAAGCAGGCCCTCAGATACCACCCGGATAAGAATCCCGGGGATAAATCCGCCGAAGAAAAGTTCAAGGAGGCTGCTGAAGCCTATGAAGTGCTTTCGGATCCGGAAAAGCGAAACCGTTACGATCAGTTCGGACACGATGGCGTGAAAAACGGGTTTGGCGGTCAGGGGTTCGGCGGCGGGATGACCATGGAGGATATCTTCAGCCATTTCGGCGATATCTTCGGGGGTCATTTCGGCGATCAGTTCAGTTCATTCTTCGGGGGCGGAGGCGGAGGTCGGTCGTCGCGGAGAACTGTGAACCGGGGTTCCAACCTGCGGGTCAAGGTAAAGCTGACCCTTGAAGAGATCGCCACGGGGGTCGAGAAAAAGATCAAAGTATCCAAGTATGTGCCTTGTGCCACCTGCAATGGTACCGGGGCGAAAGGCGGCGGATCATACCACACCTGTTCCACCTGCAACGGATCCGGTCACGTGACCCGGGTTACCTCGACGTTCCTTGGCCAGATGCAAACCACCACCACCTGCCCCACCTGCGGCGGCGAAGGCCGGGTGATCACCGAAAAATGCAATGACTGCGCCGGGAACGGCGTGATCAAGGGGGAAGAGGTCATCACGATCAAGATCCCTGCAGGTGTCGCCGAAGGCATGCAGCTTTCCATGAGCGGGAGAGGGAATGCTGCCGCCCGGGGAGGGATCCCCGGAGACCTGCTGGTCCAGGTGGAAGAGATCAAACATGCCGACCTGGAACGCGACGGGAATAACCTGCTGTACGAGCATTTTCTAAGCTTTCCGCAGGCGGTGCTGGGTACGTCCATTGAAGTGCCCACGCTTGACGGAAAAGCAAAAGTGAAAGTCGAACCCGGGACCCAGAGCGGCAAGATCCTGCGTTTGCGCGGGAAAGGCCTCCCGAGCGTCAACAGCTATGAAGGACGAGGAGACCTGCTGGTATCGCTGACCGTGTGGACCCCGAAGAATCTTACAAAAGAGGAAAAAACCATCCTGTCCAGGCTGGCGGATTCATCGAATTTCAGACCGTCGGCGTCAGATAAGGAAAAAGGATTTTTCCACCGGATGAGGAACTATTTCGAGTAATATGGAACTTCTTTCCGCAGTCAACATTACCAAGCAATATGCAGCCCACAGGGCCCTCGACAAAGTGACCCTGCGCGTCCCGGAGAACAGCATCTTCGGACTCCTGGGCCCGAACGGGGCCGGGAAGACCACATTCATCCGGATCATCAACCAGATCATCGCTCCCGACGAAGGGGAGATCTTCCTCAACGGGAAACCCCTGGAACCGGCTGACATATCGAAGATCGGCTACCTTCCTGAAGAACGGGGGCTGTACAAGAAAATGAACGTCGGCGAGCAGGCGGTCTACCTGGCCAGGCTGAAAGGCCTCAGCCGCCACGAAGCCGAAAAACGGCTCCGGTTCTGGTTCTCCAACTTTGAGATCATGGGGTGGTGGAACCGCAAGGTGGAAGAGCTTTCGAAGGGGATGCAGCAGAAGGTTCAGTTTATCGTGACCATCCTGCATGAACCCCGGCTGCTGATCTTCGACGAACCCTTCAGCGGGTTCGACCCGATCAATGTCAACCTCCTGAAAGAGGAGATCCTTAACCTGAAAAAGAACGGCGCCACCATCATCTTCTCCACCCACAACATGGCCTCCGTGGAAGAGCTCTGCGATCATATTGCCTTGATCAACAATGCCAGGACCATCCTGGAAGGGAATGTAAAGGAGATCAAGAAGACCTTTAAAACAAACACCTTTGAGATCCACTACAACAGTTTTGGCGGAAACATCGGCACGTTCCTTCCCGACGGGTTCACGGTAACGGGCGAAGCAACGGAGGACGATCTCCGTACAGCGACTATCCGTATCCCGGCAAACTCGTTCCCGAACGACCTGCTGCAATTGTTAATCCCTCATGTGTCGATCCACGGCATGACGGAGATCATCCCCAGCATGAACGATATCTTCATCCGAACCGTTACCGGCGGGGATGTACCGAATGTTGAACCAAAACCGTGACCGTCCCATGAACAAGATCTGGCTCATCATCCAGCGCGAATACCTGACCCGCGTGAAAAAACGGTCCTTCATCGTGATGACCATCCTCGGCCCGTTGCTCATGGCCGGTATCATGATCGTGCCGATCTGGCTGGCCATGAACTCCAGCGAAGTCAAAACCGTGGGGGTGATCGACCAGACGGGCATTTTCTTCGGGAAGTTTAAAAACTCCGATAACATCCGGTTCCATTACATGGTCTCGGATGTCGCCACCGCCAAGAGCCGGTTAAAGCAGAGCGGCGACTATGCATTACTCGTGATCCCAAAGACCGAGGTCGCACTGCCGACCGGAGCGATCCTCTATTCCGACGGGCAGGTGAACCTCAATGTCAAGAGTTACATCGACCGGGTCATGACCAAGCAGATCGAGGACCTTAAGCTGCAGGCCCGGCTGAACGACCTCCAGGAAGGAAATAAAAATCCCGTCAACGTCGACGATATCCTCCGGTCGATCAAAACGACGGTGGATGTGACCACGATCCGGATCGACGAGGAAGGCAACGAGGAGAAGAGCTATACCGAGGTCAGCATGGTGGTTGGCATCTTCGCCGGCATCCTGATCTACATGTTCATTTTCATGTTCGGGTCGCAGGTGATGCGAGGCGTCATCGAGGAAAAGACCAGCCGGATCGTGGAAGTGATCGTTTCGTCGGTAAAACCGTTTCAGCTGATGATGGGCAAAGTGATCGGCGTGGGAATGGTCGGACTAACGCAATTCCTGCTTTGGGTAGTGCTGACCTTTGTGATCATCACGGCGGTCGTCACCCCGATGACTTCGGGGAAAACTTCTTCGGCCGTCGTTACGGAACAGATCACCCGGCAGGCGACCAACATGGATCCGGCAACACCCGACGTTCAGCCGGAACAGCAACAGGAAGGCGTGAACGAGGTGCTGAATGCCATTAACAGCGTCAATTTCCCGGTCATGATCGGATCGTTCCTCTTTTTCTTCCTCTTCGGTTACCTGATGTACGCAGCCCTCTTTGCGGCGATCGGCGGAGCGGTCGACAGCGAGGCCGATACGCAGCAGTTCATGCTGCCCATGACGGCTCCGCTGATCCTGGCCATGGTGCTGGCACAATTCATCATCCAGGAACCCACCGGCCCCATCGCGTTCTGGTTGTCGATCATCCCGCTGACCTCTCCGGTGGTCATGATGGTGAGGATCCCTTTCGGTGTACCCTACTGGGAAGTCGCCCTCTCGATGGGCCTGCTGATCCTCGGATTCCTGGCCACCACCTGGCTGGCCGCAAAGATCTACCGCACCGGCATCCTGATGTACGGCAAAAAAGTCAGCTATAAAGAGCTTTGGAAATGGCTTAAGTACTAAGCACCCTCCGGTATCCGGCATCCGGCATCCTGATCAGGCATCCAGCATCTTCGTCCACTCGTACTTTTTCCGCTTCTGCCAACTCTTCTTGTTGTAAACGAAACTTACAATGAGCGGTAACACCGATGTGGCTTCGGCATAGACCATCTTTTCGTATACCGTATCGACCTTGCCCCAGGAGGAGGCTTCTTTCAGCGTTGAACTGGAGCAGGCGCCGTCACGGGAATCGGCTACAGTGATCTGAACGGCATATTTGTGCATCGGGACGTCCTTGCCCAATACTTCTGCGCAGATGACGGTGTCCTGGACGAAATTCTTCGGCACACCCCCGCCAATCATGAACAGGCCGGAGGTTTTCGCTTCCATTTTGATTTTCGTCAGTTCAAGGAAATCTTTCACGGAATCAATGGAGACGTGCTTCTTCGGGTTCTCCCATTGGTGCTTCACCAGGCCGAAGCCTGCGCTGCTGTCGGAGAAAGCCGGGCAGAAGATAGGCACATTATGCTCGAAGCAAACCTGGACCAGCGAATCTTTCTTTTTTGAGTGTTTGGTAAGATATTTCCCCATTTCCCGGATGAATTCCCTCGAGGAATAAGGCCGAGGCTCAAGTGAATCGGCGATCTTGCGAATCGTCATATCGCACACCTGGAGTTCCTCTTCATCGATATAGGTATCGTAGATCCGGTCAATGTAATGTTCCCTGAGCACTTTGTCATCTGCGTAGGGAGTGCCTTTATAGTGTTTGAATCCAAGCGCTTCAAAGAAATCCATATCCACGATGGACGCGCCGGTAGCGATAATGGCGTCCACCATGTTGGCCTTTACCATATCCACGTAAACCTGCATGCATCCACCGGCGCTGGTGCTGCCTGCCAGGGTCAGGAAGATCGTGCATCCCTTGTCGTTGATCATCCGCTGCAGGATATCCGCAGCCGCTGCGGTATCGCGCGATGTGAATGACATGTCGCGCATGGCATCGATGATCGGGGTGCTGTCGATGGCTTTGATGTTGATGTGCTTGACGACTTCTTTGAGGATGGTTTTCTTGGCTTTTGGGGTCATGGGATTCGATGTTCGTTGTTCGATGTTCGATGTTCGCCGCAAAGATACTGCGTTTTTTCAGTTTTGAGTTTTGAGCTTTGAGTTTTGAGTTTTGTCAATAGCCGAGGATCTTCAGCATCGACTTATAGCTTTGCTCCTTCGAGAAGAGCTTGGTGTAGTATTCACCGTTCTCGTCGATGTCGATGAGGACATGTTTCGGTCCGGGAATGAGGCAGTGCTGTATACCCCCGTAACCGCTGATGGAATCCTGATAGGCCCCGGTATGGAACATGCCGATATAAAGCGGCTCATCCCCTTCCAGTTTGGGCAGGAAGACGGCATTGGAGTGTTCTTCGCTGTTGTAGTAGTCTTCGCTGTCGCAGGTCAGACCGCCGAGGAAGACGCGTTCGTACTCGGTATCCCATTTGTTGACCGCCAGCAGGATGAATTTCTGGTTGATCGCCCAGGTATCCGGGAGCGTGTTCATGAAAGAGCTGTCGATCATGTTCCAGACCTCCCGGTCGTTCTGCCGTTTCTGGTCGATGATGCTGAACAGGATGGCGCCGCTCTCCCCGACCGTAAAAGATCCGAATTCAGTAAAGATATCCGGTTCGGGCACCTCGTTTCGTTCACACTGGGTCTTGATCTGGGCGACGATCTCCTCGGCCATGTACTCGTAATCGTAGCTGAAGGAGAGGTTGTTTTTAATCGGGAATCCTCCGCCGATGTTCAATGCAGTGAGTTCAGGGCAGATCTTTTTCAGTTCGCAATAGATATTCACGCTTTTGTTCAATTCATTCCAATAGTAGGCAGTGTCCTTGATCCCCGTATTGATGAAGAAGTGAAGCATCTTGAGTTCGAACTTCGGATGTCCCTTGATCTTGTCGAGGTAGAAAGGCAGGATATCATTCGT
>DAIRDK010000084.1:7754-10597 GCA_036796175.1 Bacteroidales bacterium
TAATCGACCTTTGCCATAGCTACATTGAACAGTCGCTTGGCTTTTTGAATTTGTTGGCTGATTTTTGGCAAATAATTGATCTTCACAGGAGTACCATACTGTTTAATGATATCCATCAGCGGTACATCATGGAAATACAGCTCATTTTCAACCACTTTGAATTCATCCTGGGGGAAGTCAAAAGTCTGGCTGATCAGGTCAATATACTTGTTCTTCATTTTGAATTATTTACAATCCAAGTGACTTACTTTAACGTTTTTTTCGCAATCTAAGTTACTTAGATTTTCAAAAATCGGCAAATTTAAAAAAATATAGTTTCCTATATTTGCCAATCTGAAATTTATGAACGCTCCGAAAACTCTTTCAGAACTGCTCCGGAAAGGCACGGGAAGAAACCGTGCAGATGTCGTGGCTGATGCCGTTGAGCAACGTCCCGAACTGTTCCCTGAACTGGTGAGGCTATACCTTGGATGTGAAGACCCGTCAGCCCGTGTAGCGGCATGGGCAACTGATCTTTGTGCAGAAAGGCATCCGGACTGGATCTATCCGTTCATCGAACAGATGGCGGCCTCATTACCCCGGTTCCGTCACGATGCCTTCAAGCGCCACACCCTGCGCATGCTGATGCGCCTCCCCCTTCCCGAACAGGAACTGGGAACGCTGATCAACACCTGCTTTGATTGGCTCACATCCCACAAAGAAGCGGCCGCACAGAAGGTTTATGCCATGGAAATTTTATACCGGGTAACCCTGTCAGAACCCGACCTGGCCAAGGAACTGGCCGAATCGATCCGGTGGCGGCTAAGCGAGGAAACAGCGGGCTTCAGAAACAGGGGATTGAAAATCCTGAAAAAATTATCCCTATAACTAAGGGATTGAGGGAATATTTCTATCTTTGCACCCTCAAAAAAATCAGTACTTTCTCTAAACCCTTAAGAAATGCAGAATAAAGGCGCTATTAAGTTGTTTGCGATCATTTTCGGTCTGGTTTGCATCTTCCAATTATCCTTCACACTCATCGGCTGGCGTTACAGCTCAAAGGCACAAACCTTTGCCAAGGACGCTTCAGCCCTGGCCGAAGCCAAATCACTGGCCAATGGCGACCGTCTAAAGGAAGCCTATTACCTCGATTCCCTTTCGCAGTCCAGGCTGGAGTATTTCAACGACTCCATGGCAAACAATGTCGTGTACAACATCCTCCTCAAGAAATACACGCTGAAAGATGTTCGTGAGCGCGAGATCAACCTCGGTCTCGACCTCAAGGGCGGGATGAACGTGACGATGGAAGTATCCGTCCCCGAAATCATCCGTGCACTCTCGGGATACAGCCAGGATGTGACGTTCAACAAAGCCATGGCACTCGCCATCCAGAAAGAGAAATCCAGTACGAAAGATTTTGTCGATCTCTTCGCTGAATCGTTCAAGGAGGTCGACCCCAATGCCAAGCTCGCTTCCATCTTCACTACCGTCGAGCTCAAGGATCAGATCAACTTCAATACGACTAACGACGAGGTTATCAAGGTCATCCGGAAAGAGACCAACGACGCCATCGACCGGACCTATAACATCCTCCGCACCCGTATCGACCGCTTTGGGGTGGCCCAGCCGAATATCAATAAAATGCAGACGGCAGGTAGGATCCTGATCGAACTCCCGGGTATCAAAGATCCCGCCCGCGTCCGTAAGCTCCTCCAGGGCACCGCCCAGCTGGAATTCTGGGAAACCTACCAGTACCCCGACCTGTACTCGTATTTCGCCGAAGCCAATAAACGCCTGGTCGCTATCCTCGCTGCCCAGGGCGATTCCACCCTGGCCGATACCAGCGCTGCAGGCGCCGATACCGCAGCCCTGAAAGCAGCCTCCAGCCAGCCTGTCCTGGCCGAGAAGAAAGAACCGGGCAAGGAAGAGACGAAACCGGGCGAAGCGGCAAAAACCGATACATCGCAGGAAAATGCCCTGCTGAAACAGCTTGAGAAGGATACGACCAAAGCAGAAACCGGGAAGAACCAGAAATCCTTCGAGGAATATTCCAAGGAAAACCCGCTGTTCGCTTACCTCAACCCGGCCATCTACCAGAACAAGGACGGATCCTATGTCCCGGGTCAGACTGCCCTGGTCGGACGTTCCTTTATCAAAGACACCGCCCGGGTGAATCATATGCTGAAACTCGTGGCCAACATGTTCCCGCGCGACCTGAAACTGGCCTGGACTGTCAAACCCCCGCGTGCCGAAGCCAAAGACGTTCTTGAACTGGTCGCTCTGAAAGTGACTTCCCGCGACGGCTCTCCGGCCCTCGGCGGCGACGTGATCACCAATGCTCGCCAGGATTATGACAACAACGGGCGCGTGGAAGTCTCCATGTCGATGAACTCCGAAGGCGCCAGGATATGGAAACGGTTGACCGGCGAGAACATCGGCAAACAGATCGCCATCGTGCTGGATAATTACGTCTATTCCTATCCCAATGTAAACGGGGAAATCCCCAACGGGATGTCCTCCATCACCGGCGGCGACATGTCGGTAGAAGAGGCCCAGGACCTGGCCAATATCCTGAAAGCCGGCAAACTCCCGGCTCCCGCCAGGATCGTCCAGGAAGAAGTGGTCGGCCCGACCCTCGGCGCCGAATCCATCCGTGCCGGTTTCATCTCCTTCATCATCGCCTTCATCGGCGTGCTCCTGTATATGTCACTTTATTATGCAGGTGCAGGCCACGTCGCGGATATCGCCCTGTTTGCCAACGTCTTCTTCCTCTTCGGTGTGCTCGCATCCATCGGTGCGGTCCTCACACTCCCCGGTATCGCCGGCATCGTGCTGACCCTGGCTATGGCTGTTGACTCAAACGT
>DAIRDK010000085.1:0-10481 GCA_036796175.1 Bacteroidales bacterium
GCAACATGTACGGGATCCGGGGCGCCGAGCTGGACCAGCGCATCAGCGAGAACCTTGCGTTCTTCGGCCTGGAGAAATTTGCAGGGAAAAAGGTCTCCACCTATTCCGGGGGAATGAATCGGAGGGTGAACCTGATCGCCGGACTGCTCCACCGACCCAAGATCCTTTTCCTGGATGAACCGACCGTCGGGATCGATGTGCAGTCAAGGAACGTCATCATCAATTTTCTCCATGAACTAAAGAAGACCGGCACCACGATCATCTATACTTCACACTACATGGAAGAAGCCGAGAACCTCTGCTCCCGCGTCGCCATCATCGACAGGGGAACTATTGTCACCGTCGGCAAACCCAAAGAGCTCGTGGCCTCCAATCCCGAATTCAAGAACCTGGAGACTGTTTTCCTGCAACTAACCGGAAAGGACCTTCGCGATGGTATTTAAGTATTTCTCGGCCTTCCGTAAAGAGTGGCTGATCCTGATCCGGGACATCGCCGGGCTGATCGTCCTGTTCCTCATGCCGATGATCATGGTGATCATCCTGGCCATCGTCCAGGAGTTCGGCTGGAAAGATGTAGCGAAGGATCCGAAGGTGCCGGTACTGCTGATCGATAACGACCATGACACGCTGGCAGCCAAGATTGAACGCGGACTCGACCACAGCAAGTTCTTCAAGGTGGTTAAGGAGATCGACGGGGTTCCGCTGACGGTTGAGACCGTCGAGGATTTGGTACGCAAAGGGGATTACCAGCTGGGCATCATCATCCCTGAAGGAGCTACTGCCAAAGTCCATAAGAAAATTGAGTTCCTGGTGATCAAAATGATGTCGGGACTCAAGATGGGAACGATGAATCCGTTCTCCGACATCGAGTACCGGGACTCGGTGAACATCCGGCTGCTGCTGGATCCTGCCATCAAGCCGTCGTTCAAGAACGCCGTCGTCAGTTCCATGAGGGAACGCAGTCTTCGGGTGGAATCGGATATTATTTTCCAGGCATTCAACGACGAACTGGCCAAGATGTTCCCCTTTTTCAAGATGCCGGCCCTGGAGTACGACGAATCAGTGGTATTCACGGAGTCGTTCCCCTCAGGAAAGGAAGAAACGCCGATGCCCAACACCACCCAGCACAATGTGCCGGCCTGGACGATCTTCGCGATGTTTTTTATTGTGATCCCGCTCACCAGCAGCATCATCAAGGAGCGCGAAGAAGGGAGCCTCATCCGGCTGCTCACGATGCCGGTTTCCTATTTCACCGTGTTCATGGCCAAGATTGGGGTGTACCTGATCGTTTGCATGATCCAGTTCGTGCTGATGGTGCTGGCCGGGATGTTCATCCTGCCGCTGTTCCAGATCCCCGCGCTTGAGATTCACGGAAGAATTTTTGAACTGACCCTGATGGCCATCACCACCAGCCTGGCGGCGCTTGGATTCGGGATCGCGGTCGGCACGATCGCCCGCACCCACCAGCAGGCAGCTGCCTTCGGGTCCGTGTCGGTAGTGATCCTGGCCGCCCTGGGAGGATTGTGGGTGCCGACTTACCTGATGCCTGAAACCATGCGCTTCGTGGCCACCTTTTCTCCGCTGAACTGGGCGCATACCGGTTTCTATGATATTTACCTCAGGGGCTTCTCCCTGGTGGAGATCCTGCCCGAGATCCTGAAATTACTGGCTTTCTTCCTGGTTATGATCGCCATCGCAGGACTATACCGGAAATGGAAACCCGCAATCAGCACCTGACCATGGAGTTAATCGACCGTACTGAGATTAAAGTCCGCTTTGGGGAGGTCGATTCCATGCGGATCGTATGGCATGGCAACTACCTCAGGTATTTTGAGGACGGGCGGGAATCGTTCGGGGAGAAATACAAACTCGGATACCTCGACGTCTACAAACATAACGTCATGATCCCGCTGGTGAAAGTCACCTGTGATTTTAAAAAGCCGTTGGTCTATGGCGACACGGCCATTGTCGAAACCCGGTTCGTCAATACGGATGCGGCCAAGATCGTGTTTGAGTACACGGTATTCCGTGCATCCGACCTCGAGGTCATGGCGACCGGCAGTTCGGTTCAGGTTTTCCTGACACCGGAAGGGGAACTGGTATTATTTCCCCCTGAATTTTTTACGGGCTGGAAACGCTACTGGGGGATCATTGCCTGAAATCATGAAAGAGGTTTTTATTACGGGACATAATATCATCTCCTCGCTGGGCCTCACTTCAGCGGAGAATGTCGCGGCCCTGGAACAGGGCATAACCGGGATCCGTAGCTCGAACGACCCGGTTCTGGCGCCTGCCCCCCTCCCCTTGTCCCTCGTGGATCCGCTCAGGCTGGACGAAGCCTTTTCGTCCATGCTGTGCGACCTGGGGAAGGATGTCCCGCCGAACTTTTATACCCGCCTGGAAAAGATGATGATCCTGTCGGTTTACCTGGCCACCCGGGAGCTGGAGATCGACCTGAGAAACGGGAAACTGCTGTTCATTGTATCCACCACGAAAGGGAACATCCATCTGCTGGAGGAGCGATACCGGCTCATCTACGATCACAGGCGGCTCTATCTCTGGGAGCTTGCCCGCGTGGTGGCCGCCTTTTTTGGCTTCAGCCAGACCCCGGTCATTGTATCCAACGCATGTATATCGGGTATCGCTGCCATCACCCTGGGTGCGCGTCATATCCGTTCGGGTCGATTCAGCCATGCCATCGTCACCGGCGGCGACCTCCTGTCAGAGTTCGTCATTTCAGGTTTCCAGTCGTTCCAATCGCTTAGCCAGAGCCCTTGCCGGCCCTATGATGCCTCCCGGGACGGACTTTCCCTCGGGGAAGGCTGCGGTACAGTGGTATTGTCCGACGTGAAACCGTCACACGCAACGTATGTCCGGGTACTGGAGGGATCCATAACCAACGATGCAAATCACATCTCAGGTCCCTCGCGGACCGGCGAGGAGCTGGCCCTGGCGATGACTACCGCCATGGAACGGTCGGGCATGGGTCCTTCAGATATCAGCTTTATTTCCGCCCATGGCACGGCGACACCATTTAATGATGAGATGGAATCCAAAGCGATCCGCCTCGCCGGTTTAAGCCAGGTCCCGGTCCACAGCCTGAAAGGCTACTGGGGGCATACTCTCGGGGCGGCCGGGGTGATCGAATCAGCAGCCTCGATCCAATCCCTGGTCAACGACACGCTGATCGCTTCAGCCGGGTTTAGCGAACTGGGCGTCCCCGAAGAGATCAATGTCATCCGGGAACAGCGCAGGATCCCCTTGCAGGCTTGCCTGAAGACCGCTTCCGGCTTCGGGGGGTGCAATGCCGCACTGATCTATCAGAAACCGTAACCATGGGATATCTCATTACAGGATACTGCACAATTCGCAACAAGGGGGTCATGACCGATGACCGGTTAGAGCATTTTGAGGAAAATTTTATTAATTTTGCCGACTTTATCAAATCTCTCTATAAGAAAGAAGGCATCAGCTACCCGAAGTTCTTTAAAATGGATGGCCTCAGCAAGTTGGGATTCCTCACGGCGGAATTCCTGCTGAAACGAAGGGAGATGGACAAGTACCGGAAAGAGCGGGTCGGGATGATCCTTTCCAATTCGGCTTTGAGCCTCGACACGGACCTCGCCCACAGCGAGACCATCCGCGACCGCGCCAACTATTTTCCAAGTCCGTCGGTTTTCGTTTATACCCTCCCCAACATTATGATCGGGGAGATCTGCATCCGGCATAAATTCAAAGGGGAAAACACCTTCCTGATTTCGGAAAGATTTGATCCCGTTCTGTTGCATACGAACATCGCAGAAGCGCTTGACAACAACCGCATCGATGCCTGCATCGGAGGCTGGGTGGAGCTGCTGCGCGACCGGTACGAATCCATGCTCTTTCTTGTCGAGAGAGAAGAAGCAGTTTCTGCAGACCGATTGCCGGGGGCTGTGGACTTCAATGCCGGGGAGATCGGGAAGCTATTAGTAAAAATCTGAGTAAGAAGCGATATGGAAGAACTCATTAGCAAACTGAAGCAAGAGGTGATCCAGCAGTTGAACCTGGAAGATATCAAGCCCGAAGACATCGATACCGATGCCCCCCTGTTCGGGGAAGGACTCGGCCTTGATTCCATCGACGCGCTGGAACTGATCGTCCTGCTTGAGAAAAATTACGGACTGAAGATCGAAGATCCCAAGGACGGGAAAAAAATATTCTACTCCATCCGTACGATGGCCGAGTACATCACGGAGCATAAAAAGGCCTGATCCATGCCGTCGCGGGTGTTTGTAACAGGCCTCGGGATCATTTCCGGCATAGGTAAGGATCTGGGGGAACATGTTACCTCCCTCTTCGATTCACGTTCGGGCATATCCGGGATCCGTTTCCTCGACACCCATCTCCAGGGTCAGATTCCCGTTTCAGAGGTCAAATGCTCAAACGAAGAGTTGTTGGTCATGTCGGGACTTCATCCCGCAGGCAGTTATTCCCGCAATACCCTCCTGGGAGTCATCGCTGCCCGGGAAGCATTTCATCATGCCCGGCTGGGCGAGCGGACCGGTTTGCGGACAGGGCTGATCTCCGCTACAACGGTTGGCGGGATGGACCAGTGCGAAAAGTACTATCAGGATTTCCTGACCAACGACAGCCGCAACAGTTACATTGAGATCTATGATTGTGCGGACAGTACCGAGAAGATCGCGCTGGCGCTTGGCATCACGGGCTACCGGACCACGATCAGTACAGCCTGTTCCTCGGCCGCCAACGCCATTCTTTACGGGGCCCGCCTGATCCGCCAGGGGTACCTCGACCGCGTGGTGGCCGGCGGGACCGAATCGCTGACGGTTTTCCATATTAACGGCTTCAATGCGCTGAAGATCCTGGACAAGGAGCCCTGCAAACCCTTTGACGCCCGGCGTAACGGGATCACCCTGGGTGAAGGAGCGGCCTATGTGATCCTTGAATCGGAGGAAGCCGCCCGGGCTGGCGCTCCGGGAAGGTTCGCATCCCTTGCCGGATATGGGAATGCCTGCGAGGCTTACCACCAGACCGCGTCCTCGCCCGACGGACATGGCGCTTACCTGGCCATGAAACGGGCCCTCGATATGAGCGGACTGGATCCTTCACAGATCGGTTATATCAATGCACACGGGACCGGGACCGACAATAACGACCTCTCCGAAGGGATCGCCATTGAACGGCTGTTCGGGGAGAACATCCCCCCGGTCAGCTCCACGAAACCCATAACCGGGCATACCACCAGCGCTGCCGGCTCAACCGAAGCCATCCTGGCGATCCTCGGACTGAAGTACGGGGTGATCTGGCCTAACCTGAATTTCCGCGAACCGATGCCCGAACTGAAGTTCACCCCGGTCAGGGAACTGATGAAAAATATCCCCCTTGAACACGTGATGTCGAATTCGTTCGGCTTCGGCGGAAACGACACCTCTTTAATCTTCAGCAAACCAATCCCGTGACCTGGTAACTTTGTAACCCTGTAACTGACAATGAAATTTATCAACGGCATCGGGATTGTATCATCTCAGGATCTCTCGAAGGGGTTCCCGGCGGAGATCCGTGAGATCCGTGCCGATTTCCTCGGATGCCTGGACCCCGACTACAAGCAATATATCAACCCCATTGCAGCCCGGCGTATGAGCCGGCTGATCAAGATGGGAATTACGGCTGCCCGGCAGGCCCTGGCTGAAGCAGGCACCGGCATGCCCGACGCGATCATCACCGGAACCGGCCTGGGCAGTGTGGAAGACACTGAAAAACTGCTCCACGAACTCCGCAGCGGGACCAGTATCCTGAATCCGACCCCGTTTATACAGTCCACCTACAACACCATCAGCTCGCAGATCGCCATCAACCTGAAATGCCATAATTACAATTCTACTTATGTGCATAGGTCTTTTTCATTCGAAAGCGCGCTCCAGGACGGGCTCTTACAGTTGGACGAAGGCATGGCGGAAACGGTGCTTGCCGGCGGGATCGATGAATTGACCCTGAACCATCTCAACATCATCCGGAGACTCGGTCATTGGAAGCGGGAACCGGCTTCAAACCTGGAACTCCTCCGGTACGAATCACCCGGGGCACTTGCCGGTGAAGGGGCTGCATTCTTCGTGGTGGGAAGTAACCCTGGGGCAGGCGTATACTGCAGGGTGGATGGAGTGTACACTTTTTCAGAACGCACAGAGGTCACAGAGTTTTTAGATAAAGTGCACAGAGAGGAGATTGACCTGCTGGTCCTGGGGTATAATGGGGATGCCGAATTTGACAGGATATACGACCAGTTCCAGGAAGCCCACTTTCCCGGGAAGCCCGTTGCCTGGTTCAAGCACCTGTCAGGAGAATATTTCACGGCTTCGGCGATCGGGCTATGGGTTGCGGCGAACGCCCTGAGGAACGGACAGGTTCCGTCCTACCTGGTGCTGAAAGGCCAAACGCCGACCGGGATCCGCAAGGTTCTGCTGTATAATCAGTACCGTTCAGGGTACCACAGCCTGTACCTGCTTTCTGCCTGTTGAGCTGACGACTCCCCTACTGTTTTTCTGCTAACTTTGCAGATGAGATTCTCATAATCATATTAACGAATGCCTAAACGGGTCTTTATTACCGGGATCGGGATCATCTCGTCCATCGGCAACGGCGTTCAGCAAACCCTGGAGTCGCTGCTGGCCTGCCGGAGCGGGATTGGCGAGATCACCCTCTTCAATTCCATTCACAAAGGAAAACTTCCCCTGGCGGAAGTCAAACTACCGACCTGCGACCTGCTGGGCATGACAGGCCATGCCGGGCAGAAGCAGTTCACACGTACCGCATTGCTCGGGATGATCGCTGCCGGGGAGGCGCTTAGGTCCGCTTCCATTGACGATCCGGCAGAATTCAGGACGGGATTGATCTCCGCCACAACCGTCGGCGGGATGGACCGCAGCGAGGAATTTTACGAGCAATTCCTGGAGAATCCTGCCAAAGGCAGGCTTATCGATATCGTAAACCACGATTGCGGCGACAGCACGGACCGGATCGCCCGACATGCCGGGATCACGGAGTTTGTCACCACCATCAGCACAGCCTGCTCCTCGTCCGCGAATACGATCATGCTGGGGGCGGAACTGATCCGATCCGGCCGTCTCGACTGCGCCCTTGCCGGCGGGACCGATTCGGTGACCCGGTTCACGCTGAACGGGTTCAACACGCTGATGATCCTGGATAAAACCGGGTGCAGGCCGTTTGACGACAACCGGGCCGGGCTGACACTTGGCGAAGGTGCCGCCTTCCTTGTGCTTGAATCGGAAGAAATGGTCAGCCGTTTCCACAAGCCTGTTCTTGCCGAACTCACCGGGTACGGCAATGCCAATGACGCTTACCACCAGACAGCCAGTTCCCCGGATGGCACAGGAGCCTTCCTGGCCATGTCAAAGGCTCTTTCCATGGCCGGAATCGCGCCCGGATCGATCAGTTATGTCAATGTTCACGGCACAGGGACCCAAAACAACGACCTGTCGGAAGGGATCGCCCTGGAGCGCATCTTCGTCGACGAGATGCCGCCATTCAGTTCCACCAAGCCGTTCACAGGCCACACCCTGGGGGCTGCCGGCGCGGTTGAAGCTGTTTTGTCGGTCCTGGCGATACAAAACGGGATCATCTATCCCAATCTCCGTTTTGAAACTCCCATGAAGGAATTGAAGATCAGGCCTGAAACCAGGCTGAGAACCGGGATCAGGATCAGCCATGTCCTCTCCAACTCATTCGGGTTCGGTGGAAACAACTCCACGCTGATCCTTTCTAAAGCATGAAACGAAAATGAGCATTTATATCAACGCTACCGGGGCCATTTCTCCTCAGCCGACAGCCGACAACAGCCGATTCCTGGAGGAGCCGGTTTCCATTCAGGGAAATCGTCTCCGTGCGATCGACCCGGGATATAAGGAATACATTCCGCCGGATCTGATCCGCCGTATGGGAAGGATCATCAAGATGGGCGTGGCCGCCTCCCGGATATGCCTGAAAGAGGCCGGATGTGAAGTGCCTGAAGCCATCATCACCGGAACCGGGCTGGGTTGTATAGAGGATACTGAAAAATTCCTGGGGACCATGGTCCGGAATAAGGAAGAGTTCCTCACACCCACATCTTTTATTCAATCGACCCATAATACGGTCGGCGCCCAGATCGCCCTCCTGCTGAAATGCCACGGGTACAATTTTGCCTATGTCCACCGGGGCCTCTCCTTTGAATCGGCCCTGTCGGATGCGATGATGCGCCTCGGGAACGGCCATGAATCCAATGTGCTGGTGGGCGGGATCGACGAGATGACGGATCACTCATTCACCATCATGGAACGGTTGGGCCACTGGAAGCGCAACACGGTGAACTCCCTGAATATCCTTGAAGATACAACGCGTGGTACGATCGCCGGGGAGGGTGCTGCGTTCTTTTTCCTTGAACGCGAAAAAAGACCCGGGACGTATGCCGAGATCCGGAATGCAGAGATGCTCCCTTTCCCGGGGATCCCTGACGAAACCGGGCGAAAGATCCTGGCATTCCTGGAACTTAACGGGCTCGTGCCGGGCGATATCGACCTGGTCATTTCCGGGATGAACGGCGATCCTGCCAACGATGGAGTTTACCGGCAAGTGCTCGGGGAGCATTTCCCAAAACAGCCCAAGGCCTGTTTCAAACATCTCTGCGGGGAGTACATGACCGCTTCCTCTTTCGGGATGTGGCTCGGCAGCAAGATCATACGCCACAATTCCGTACCCGGCGCCGTCCTGATGACCCATCCGCCTGCCAAACCGGACCATCTCCTGATCTGGAATCACTACCGGAACACGCACCATTCACTGATCCTTCTAAGCAGGGCATAGATGTTTACATTCCGGCGATTCACCATCCTGTTTTTCATCTGCCTGCTGGTCCTGAACCTGGCCAGTATGTTCGGCTGCGGAACAGAAGCCTGCTTCTTCTGTGTCAACCTGCCCTGGTTCTACGCCGGCCTGCTGGCAGCATATCTCGGGATCTCGGTCGCCATGGCCTTTTTCCTCTCTTCCGGCTATCATTACCCGGTGATCAGCCGGGGGAAAACGGATGAACTCAACGTGGCCATTACCTTCGACGACGGACCTGATGCCCTTAAAACACCTGTCGTTCTTGATATCCTGAACAAACATAACATTCCCGCCACATTTTTCCTGATCGGAAATAAGATCCCGGGGAACGAGGCGCTCGTCAAACGGATCACGGACGAAGGACACATCGTGGGGATCCATTCCTGGAGCCACAGCAACTGGTTTGATTTTTTCGCGCCGGCGGCCATGAAACGGGAACTGATCCGGACCACAGAAACGGTCATCGCCGCCTCAGCACGGATCCCGCTCCTGTTCAGGCCTCCTTATGGGGTGATCAACCCGATGCTGGCCAGGGCGCTGCGGTCTCTGCCGCTGACTGTCGTGGGATGGAGCGTGCGGTCGCTGGATACGGTGATCCGGGACCCGGCCCGGGTGACGGACAGGATCTGCCGGAAGATCAGGCCGGGATCGGTCATTCTCCTTCATGATCATACTGACTTCACTACCGACCATCTCGAGCGGCTGACCGGGCAGATCCGGGACGCCGGCTACCAGATCGTACCGCTGGATGTACTCTTAAATATCAAGGCGTATGCAGATTAAAATCCCTTTAACCGGCTTCCTGGTTTTCCTGGCCGGCTTCCTGTTCTCTCAGAACAGCCCGATGGACGCCGCTTCCGTGAACCGTCTGAAAACGCATATCGAAGAAAGTGCCGGACGCACGAACACCATTACGGCGAACTTTACCCAGGAAAAAGAAATGAGCATCCTGGACGAAAAGATCCGGTCGTCCGGGAAATTTTACTTTAAGAGAGAACGGCTTTTACGGAGGGAATACACCACCCCCTATTCATATCTCATCATCATCAACAACGACCGGATCACGGTCCGGGACGAAAGCAAAACAAGCCATTTCGACAGCCGGGGGAACAACGTATTTTCGGAAGTAAACCGGATCATTGTCGGCAGCATCCGGGGAACGCTCCTGTATGATGAACAGAATTTCAGGCAATCATACCTTGAAAGCAGTAATGCCTTTATCGTAAAGCTCGTTCCATTATCCGCAGGGCTGAAATCCTCGCTCAGGGAGATCACACTGTACTTTAACAAGCAGGATTACTCCGTCGACCGGCTGGACATAACGGAGAACACAGGGGACAAGACCGTGATCGTGTTTTCAGGCAAAGTATTTAACGAACCGCTTGCTGATGAAAAATTTAGCGCTCGCTAGCCTTATTCTTTCTTTGGTTCTCCTGGGATGCACGGCCATCCGTCCGCCGGGTCTGAAGAAGTGCAGGGAAGAGATTCTGGACACCACGCTTATTCGATCGCCCTATAAGGACGGGTTTGGGAAAATGCTGTTCAAGACCTCGATGACCGTGCGCACCGAGCGGCTTACGGGCCTGATGCTGTTCAAGAAGATG
>DAIRDK010000086.1:0-10416 GCA_036796175.1 Bacteroidales bacterium
TACGCACCACACCCCTCATCGATCCACTTCTACGTGTTACTGGTTGACGGCAGCAAAGTCGACGTGAATGCCCTCAAGATCAAGATCGCCGATTTCAACAGCAGGTATTACAGCCTGGAGGAGCTGCAGGTGAACAGTCTCCTGCTGGACAACACCATTGAAATGGTGACGGTGAACAATTTTAATGATGCCAAAAAAGCCACTGATTATTACAACACCATTAAACAGAGCAGGTACGTGTTCACCAAGCTGGAGAACACCGGGGATTACACGGATTTCGTCATTTCGATCGAAAATTATCCCATATTTTACAGAAATAAAAACAAGGACCTGTACATGAAATTCTTCCAGCGGAATTATGCAGTAAACAATTAACTGACAAATGTCTTATCTTTGGAAGAATGATTGTCCACGATCAACAAACGGGTACATATGGTGAAGAATAAGGAAAACGAAATGCCGTCGATCAACCTGCTCGGTCCGGGAACGGTGGTCAAAGGCGAGATCAGAGTCAACGGGGATTTCCGGATTGACGGCACGCTGGTCGGCTCAATTGAATGCAAAGGCAAGATCGTGGTGGGTCCCTCAGGAGCCATTGACGGGGAGATCCAATGCCAAAACGCAGATTTCTCGGGAGATGTCAAGGCACAGGTCCGGGTTTCGGAGCTGCTTACTCTCAAAGAGACGGCCAAGTTTTCCGGAGATATTGTCACCAGCAAGCTGGCCATTGAACCGGGGGCGAAGTTCTCAGGGACCTGTAAAATGGAAGGTGCCGGTACCCGGGAGATCAAGTCACCGCCGCCAGATGTCAAACCTGCGACATAACAACCCGCTCCAGAACTATGCCCGTTACACCAGCATTGGCCTCCAGATGCTGGTCATCATCTTTCTTGGGGTCTTTGGAGGGTTTAAACTCGACCAGTATCTCGGCACAACTCCCCTGTTCATCATCCTTCTCTCGTTTGCAGGGGTCTCCCTGGCGATTTATCACGCGATCCGGGATTTTATTAAACAAAACAAGCGAAAGGACCAGACATGAAAGAACTGATGAGAATTTTTATCCGCCGGATCCTGCTCTATTCCGCTTTCCTGGCCTTCGCAGCAGTGATCCTGTCCCTGCTGCTGCCCTCCGGTTACCTCACCCCGGCATTGCCGGCATTGATCATTTTCTTTCTGCTGGTTACGTGGCTTATCCTATGGTATCTGATGAAAGCGAGCGACAAGAGTTTCATCAAATTCGTGAATGCATTCATGATCACCACAGGGCTCAAGCTGCTCCTGCTCATCCTGGTCATCGTAGCCTATATCTTCCTGAACCGGAGTGATGCTGTTCCGTTCCTTGTGGCATTCTTCATCCTGTATCTGTTCTATACAGGTTTTGAGGTATACACGGTACTGTTCCTTTCAAAGCACCAGAAAAGAGAGTGATGCGGCCCGCACGTGCAACTGTTGCCCTGCTTCTGTTCTCATTCGCCGGACATACGGCACCGTTATTCCACAAGGACACCGTTTCGAAACCGCTGAACTACGACACCAATTACATTTTCGATTACAAGAATCTCCTCTCCACACGGCTCTATTTTCTTATCCAGGACAGCCGTTTCGTGATCGATCCCGCCGAAACCGGCCGGATCATTTATAAACCAAACCTCCCCTATAAAATCGGGATCGGGGGATTTTACAGCTGGTTCGGACTGGCGCTGGCGATCGGGTCCCCGTTTCACATTCATGATGAAGCTACGCAAGGCGAGACCAAATCCTTCGACCTTCGCCTGAACCTTTACAGCAATGTGTTTGCCATTGAGGGATACCTGAACAGCACCAAAGGGTTTTATACATCCAATTATACGGATCCGGACGGGCGCCATTATATCAACCCGGACCTCAGGCTCACATCGGTTGGGGCCTATGGCTACTATATCCTGAACCACCGGAAGTTTTCGCTCCGTTCAGTTTACGTCCAGAATGAATGGCAAAAGAAGAGCGCAGGAAGTTTTATCGGGAGAATCGGATTCAATGTTTCGAATATGGATGCCGACAGCGGCTACCTTCCGGCGGACTGGATCAGGGACTATGGAGCCGATTCCATGGTCAACATCACCAAAGGAGCCATCGTATCGGTTTCGCTGGCGCCAGGTTATGCTTATACCCTGGTCTTTCTCAAGCGCTGTTACCTTCATGCCGGAGCATTTGCAGGAGCCCAGTACAATTTTCTAAAAGGCAGCACGGATGAGGTGACCGATAAATTCAACGTGATGGCACTTGCCGTTTCTTTACGTGGTGCGGTCGGGTATGTAGGTAAAAAATTCCATGCCGGCTTCAGCGCGATCCTTCCGGGAATACAGCCCTTCAGGTCAGGAAACTACAATTTCTTTTGGGATCCGCCGCAGTACCGGCTCTGGTTCGGCACCCGGTTCGATATATTCCGGAAGAACAAGGTAAAAAAGTAGTACCTTTGCTGTCCCAAACCTCAGGAATGGTCTACATCACAAGAAGGGAACGGTTCAATGCGGCACACCGCCTGTTCAGGGAAGGTCTTTCTGACGAGGAGAACTTCGCCCTGTTCGGGAAATGCTCCAATCCGAACTGGCACGGGCATAACTACACGCTGTTCGTTACCATCCGGGGCGAGATCGATCCTTCAACCGGTTACCTCATCGACCTGAAGCGCCTCAGCCGGCTGATCCAGGAACTGATCATCGAACAGGCCGACCATAAAAACCTCAACCTCGAGGTGGATTTCATTTCAGGGAGACTGACTTCAACAGAGAACATCGCAGTTGCCATCTGGGAAGAACTTGAAGCCCCGGTGGCCAGTCTTGGTGCCGCCCTTCACTGCATTAAAGTGGAAGAAACAGAGAATAATTTTGTCGAGTACTATGGAAAATAATAACAAAGACCACTATATGAGCTATGAACGGTTCGAGACCTGGGACCCGGTCGTTCTCGAACAGCTTAGCCACCACTACCGGGAGATCCTCCGGCTGATCGGCGAGAACCCCGACCGGGAAGGACTTCTGAAAACACCTCTCCGCGTTGCCAAGGCGATCCAGTTCCTGACCCAGGGATACCATATCGATCCGGTGGAAGTGCTCAGTTCGGCCAAATTCCGGGAAGATTACCGGGAAATGGTCATCGTCAAGGACATCGAGATCTATTCGATGTGCGAGCACCACATGATCCCGTTCATCGGGAAAGCGCATGTGGCCTACATCCCTGACAAGTATATCACCGGGCTCAGCAAGATAGCCCGCGTGGTGGAGATCTATGCACGCCGCCTCCAGGTTCAGGAACGGCTGACAACCCAGATCAAGGATGCCATTAACCAGACCTTGAAACCTCTTGGCGTGGCCGTTGTGATCGAGGCACAACATTTGTGTATGTCCATGCGGGGGATCCAGAAACAAAATTCTGTCACCACGACATCCGACTTTACGGGTGCATTCGAACGGGATAAAACCCGGGCCGAGTTTCTGCACCTCATCAGTAATAAACTGCATTAAAAATCAATCAGGAGGAAATGAACATGTATGAAAATAATAGCGGCTATTTCACAGCACAACCGCAGACAACAACTACCGGAACACTGGCTAAAACATTCATGGCCAATGTGTTCCTTTGGATGACCCTGGCAATGGCTGTGACTGCGGTCACGGCATTCTGGTTTGCGGCCACTCCCTCGCTGATCGGAAGCCTGGTCAATTTCGAAACCGGGGGCATGACCGTCCTGGGCTGGATCGTAACACTGGCCCCGCTTGGATTTGTACTGCTGATGTCATTCGGTTTCCAGAAACTGTCACCTGCCATTTTGACACTTTTATTCCTGGGATTCTCTGTCCTGATGGGAATGAGTCTGAGCTTCATCCTGCTCGTCTATACTTCAGCCTCTGTATTCAAGACCTTCGCGGTCGCTGCCGGAATGTTCGGGATCATGGCCGTGACCGGTTACACAACCAAGACCGATCTGAGCCGGTTCGGCTCCATCATGATGATGGGACTGATCGGGATTATTCTCGCCATGGTGGTCAATTTCTTTCTCCACAGCAGCACCCTGGACTACATCATCAGCATCATCGGAGTACTGGTATTCACCGGGCTGACTGCCTACGACGTGCAGAAACTCAAAAGGATCGGAACGGTCCAGGCAGATGTTGCCGGCACCCGGAAGATGAGCATCATGGGAGCGCTTACGCTGTATCTCGATTTCATCAACCTGTTCCTGTTCCTGCTGCGGTTCCTCGGCGACCGCAGGTAATGCGCATGATGATCCGTTAATCTTAAATCCAATGTTATGAAAGCATATGTCTTCCCCGGACAGGGGGCGCAGTTTGTCGGCATGGGCAAAACCCTTTATGAGAGTTCACCCGTTGCCAGGGTCATGTTTGAGAATGCAAACGAGATCCTGGGATTTCGGATCACCGACCTGATGTTCGGGGGCACGGATGAAGATCTGCGTCAAACCAAAGTGACGCAGCCTGCGATCTTTCTCCATTCCGTGATCCTGGCAGCGACGCTGGGAGATGCCTTCAAACCTGAAATGGTTGCCGGGCATTCCCTGGGTGAATTTTCAGCCCTGGTGGCCAACCATGCGCTGTTGTTTGAAGACGGCCTGCGGCTGGTCTCTGCGCGTGCAATGGCCATGCAGAAAGCCTGTGAAAAAGAGCCTTCCACCATGGCCGCCATCCTGGGTCTTGAAGATGCAAGGGTGGAAGAGATCTGCAAAAGCATTGACGATATCGTAGTCCCTGCCAATTACAACAGCCCCGGACAACTGGTCATCTCCGGAAGCATGAAGGGCATCGAAGTGGCTTGCGAGAAGCTTAAGGCCGCCGGCGCACGCAGGGCATTGCCCCTGAAAGTTGGCGGAGCTTTCCACTCCCCGCTGATGGAACCGGCACGCGTCGAACTGGCCGAAGCGATCCTGAATACCCGGTTCAGCGAACCGATCTGCCCGATCTACCAGAATACCACGGCACAGCGGGTCACGGATCCCGCCATCATCCGGGAAAACCTGGTCGCCCAGCTGACCGCTCCCGTGCTCTGGACACAGCTCACGCAACACATGATCGCCGACGGGGCTACCGAATTCATCGAAGTGGGTCCGGGGAATGTATTGCAGGGATTGATCGCAAAGATCAACAAAGACGTTCAGGTTTCAGGTGCCTGACCTGGTCCGGTTATCTTTTCACGTACTGTTCTTCGTAGTATTTCTGGTAGGTCCCGGATGTTACATTCCGAAGCCATTGTTCATTGGCCAGGTACCAGTCAACGGTGAGTTCCAGGCCCCGGGCAAAATCCAGCGAAGGCTTCCAGCCGAGTTCATTCTGTAGTTTGGACGAATCGATGGCGTACCTCAGGTCGTGTCCCGCGCGGTCCTTGACAAACGTGATCAGGTTCTCCGATTCACCTTCGCTGCGGCCCAGCTTCCGGTCCATGATCCGGCACAACAAACGGATGAGGTCGATGTTCTTCCATTCGTTGTTCCCGCCGATGTTGTACGTTTCACCGGTTTTCCCCCGGTGAAAGATGAGATCAATGGCGGCGGCATGGTCCTCCACCCACAGCCAGTCCCTGACATTTTCGCCTTTCCCGTAGACCGGGATCTCCTTGTTGTTTTTAATATTATGGATCGACAACGGGATAAGCTTCTCGGGAAACTGGTAGGATCCATAATTATTCGAGCAGTTCGATAATACGACGGGAAGTCCGTAAGTGTGGAAAAATGCCCTGACCAGGTGGTCGGAACTGGCTTTGGAAGCTGAATAAGGGCTGCGCGGATCGTAAGCGGTCGACTCCTGGAAGAAGCCGCTTTCGCCCAGGGAGCCGTAGACCTCATCGGTCGAAATATGGTAGAAACGTTTCCCTTCGGCCTGTCCCTTCCAGGCTGTCCTGGCTGCATTCAGCAGGTTGGCTGTGCCCACGATGTTCGTAAAGATGAACTCATTGGGATTCGAGATCGAGCGGTCCACATGTGACTCAGCGGCCAGGTGAATGACTCCTTCAACTGAATAGTCCGTAAATACCCGGTTCACAGCCTCCGCATCAACGATATCGGCACGCACGAATACATAGTTTGGGCTGGATTCGACATCTTTCAGGTTTTCCAGGTTTCCCGCATAGGTCAGCTTGTCGAGGTTGACGATCCGGTACTCCGGATAACCTTTCACGAATCGCCTGACGACGTGGGACCCGATAAAACCGGCGCCTCCGGTGATCAACAGGGTATGTTTCATCCGTTCTGCTTTAAATTACGTTTTGCAATCGCCTGTTCCCATTTCCAGGCCGAAAGCGTCATATCATCCAGGCTTCTTTCCGCGGTCCATCCCAGCTCTTCATTGGCTTTTTTCGGATCGGCCCAGACTTGTTCCACATCGCCCGGTCGCCGGTCCATCATCTGGTAGTTCAGCCTGACACCCGATGTCCGTTCGAACGAGCGGATGACATCCAGTACCGAATACCCGGTGCCTGTACCCAGGTTGAAAATCTCCGTGTGGTCTTTCATGTTCCCGTTCAGCATCCGCTCAAGGGCCACCACATGCGCTTTGGCCAGGTCCACCACGTGGATGTAATCACGAACCGGCGTTCCGTCGGGGGTATTGTAGTCACCGCCCCATACCCTCAGGTAGTCGCGCTGACCGATTGCTGTCTGAGTGATATACGGCATCAGGTTGTTGGGAATGCCGATCGGCAACTCCCCGATCCGTGCTGAATCATGGGCTCCGATCGGATTGAAGTAACGCAGAAGGATAGCCCGCAAGCCCGATACCCGGGCATGATCGGTGATGATCTCCTCCGAGATCTGTTTTGTATTCCCGTATGGCGAAATCGCTTGCTTGACCGGGGCCTCTTCGCTGACCGGGAGGCGGTCGGGATTGCCATAAACCGTGCAGGAGGATGAGAAGACCAGGTTGGGAACGGCATGAGTTTCCATTTCCCGGAGGATATTGATCAGCGAAACCAGGTTGTTCCGGTAATAGTTTAGCGGATGTTCCACCGACTCGCCTACCGCTTTAAAGGCAGCGAAATGAATGACAGCCGCCAGGCCGGAGTGCCTGGAGAAAAAATCGGCGGTAAGGACGGGGTCTGTCAGATCGAACTGTTCAAACAAAGGCCTGGTCCCGGTAATCTCGGCGATGGCATCCACCACGCCGGCTTCACTGTTCGACAGGTCATCGACGATGATCACATCATATCCTTTCAGCTGAAGTTCAACGGCCGTATGGGAACCGATATATCCCGTGCCGCCGGTAACCAGGATCTCCATCTGTTTCATATTAAAGGCTCCAGTATTCAAGTTGCCTGATCTTGTTCCGGTACAGGCCTTTCACATCGACCAGGATGGCATTCTCTGAAGTAATGGACAGGAAATAGGCTTCGTTCAGGACGGCATAAGGCTTGTGCCCAACAGCGACGATGACCGCGTCGTAATCCAGGCCCGGGTGTTCCCTGAGGGGGAATCCGTACTCCTCCAGCACTTCGTCCGAATTCGCAAAGGGATCGACCACATCCACGTTCACCCCGTACGACTTCAGTTCCGTTACCACGTCGGCAACGCGTGAATTGCGAAGGTCGCTCACATCTTCCTTGAACGTGATCCCCATGACCAGGACATTTGAGTTCAGCACATTCTTGCCGGCCCCGATCAGTTTTTTCACGGTCTGCTTGGCCACATAGAATCCCATGGAATCATTGACATATCTGCCTGCATTGATCACCCTGGCGTGATAACGGTACTCCTCCGCTTTAAAGGTAAGATAATAGGGATCCACGCCGATGCAGTGACCGCCGACGAGCCCGGGATAAAATTTCAGGAAGTTCCATTTGGTCCCCGCCGCTTCAAGCACGTCGTAAATATTGATTCCCATCCGGTTAAAAATGATGGAGAGTTCGTTCATGAACGCGATATTGATATCCCGCTGGGAGTTTTCAATGATCTTTGCCGCTTCCGCCACCCGGATCGAAGGGGCCCGGTGAACCCCGGCTTTCACGACCAGTTCGTATGTTTTCGCGATCATCTCGAGGGACTCGTCATCACAGCCTGAAACCACTTTGATGACGGTGGTCAGCGTGTGCTCACGGTCGCCCGGGTTGATCCGTTCGGGGGAATAGCCCACTTTGAAATCCCGGCCCATCTTAAGCCCGGAGAATTTTTCCAGGAGGGGGACACAATCCTCCTCGGTGGCTCCGGGGTATACGGTGGACTCATACACGACATAATCCCCCGGTTTGAGGATCTTCCCGATCGTTTCACTGGCTTTGAGAAGGGGCGTAAGATCCGGAAGGTTATGATGGTCAATGGGTGTCGGGACCGCAATGATATGAAATGCGCATTTCCGGAGTTCTTCCGGATCCGAAGTGAACACTATGTCACAGTTGTCGAATGCTTCCGCCGGCAGCTCGCCGCTCGGATCGATGCGGTTCCTCATCATCTCCACCCGGTCGTCCCGGATATCGAAACCGGTCACGGGGAGTTTCCTGGCAAATTCTAGAGCGATGGGCAGTCCAACATAACCCAGGCCGATCAGGGATAGCCTGGCCTCTTTATTGATTAATTTTTCGTAAAGTTCCATCACGGCAGCGAACGTTATTGAATTCGTTTTAAAATCGGATGATAGCTTCCTTTCAATCCTTTTGGTGCTGAATTACGAATGTCGTGCACGAGCTCGACGCTCGGTTTTGCATCCGTCAGTCCGTACCCTTTCCCTTTGAGGATCTCCTGATAGGTCACCGTATGCAAATCCGTAAAGCCTTCGCTGAATTCGATCTCCTCCCCGTTCATAACCAGGCTGCGGAAGGTCCGTTTCCCTGATCGTTTTACTGCTGCCGGAAGATCGTTGTAATCGATGCTGAGGAACCAGCGTACACGTGCATTCTGTAGCTGCAGGAACCCGGCGGCCTTGTTTTCATTCAGTAGGTGTACCCTGCTTTCCTTCACCCCGCCGAAGATCCATATGAGCATATCGAAGAAATGGACGCCAATATTCGTGGCTACACCGCCCGATTTGGCATTATCCCCTTTCCATGAATGGTGGTACCAGTGCCCGCGTGAAGTAATATACGTAAGATCAATGTCGTAAGGGTTCCTCATCACTTCCTTGCGGACCTTTGCCCGCAGGCCTTTGATCACTGCGTGGTGCCGGAGTTGGAGAACGGTGCTGACCCGTTTCCCGCTTTCCTTTTCGATCGCCTTCAGGGCATCGATGTTCCAGGGATTAAGAACAATCGGCTTTTCGCAGATGGCATTGGCGTCGTTGCGCAAGGCCAGCCGGATGTGCGCATCGTGAAGGTAGTTCGGGGAGCAGATCGAAACATAATCTACTTTGGTTCCGGACTTTCCCCTGCCACGATCCCTGCGCAGCTTGTCCAGATGACGGTCAAACCGCTCGGTTTCGGTAAAAAAATCGGCATCGGGGAAGAAACTATCCATGATCCCTACTCCATCATAGGGGTCGAGGGCGGCGACCAGTTGGTTGCCGGTTTCTTTGATCGCTTTCAGGTGGCGCGGAGCAACGAAACCGGCGGCACCGATCAGGGCAAAATTCAAGGGTTGTATCGTTTCAGCCATACTTATTCACTGAGTTTGAAGACCTGTCCGTCGGCCAGGCGGTATTTCTGGTTGCTTTCAGGGCAAACGGCGATCCCGTCGGTACCGAATTCCAGCCGGTGTCCGTATTCGCTCATCCATCCCACATGCCTCCCCGGATTGCCCACCACCAGCGCATAGGGTTTCACATCCTTTGTGACAACCGCACCGGCCCCGATGAATGCATATTCGCCGATTTCGATGCCGCAGACGAGGGTTGCATTGGCCCCGATGGAAGCGCCTTTCCGCACCAGTGTGTGAACGTATTGATCGCGGCGTACCACCGCGCTGCGCGGGTTGAGGATGTTGGTGAAGACCATCGACGGCCCCAGGAACACATCGTCTTCGCAGGTCACTCCCGTGTAAATGGAAACATTGTTCTGCACCTTGACATTCCGGCCAAGGGTCACGCCGGACGACACCACGACGTTCTGCCCGATATTGCACTGTTCTCCGATCTTGCAGCCGGTCATGACATGGCTGAAATGCCAGATCTTTGTTCCGGCTCCGATCTTCGATCCTTCGTCGATCACGGCCGTTTCGTGTGCAAAATAGCCTTTCTCCATGGATTACCTGTTTACGAATTCAAGCAAGGATGAAGTGATATAAGTCAATTGTTCTTCGTCCAGTTCGCTGTGCATCGGCAGTGAAATGACGCCGGAAGCCAGCGCTTCGGTCACCGGAAAATCTCCGGGTTTGTACCTCGGGTCGATGTAAGCCTTCTGCATGTGAAGCGGTACGGGATAATAGACCATGACCGGGATCCCTTTCGATGCCATGTGGTCCAGCAGCGCCTGCCGGTCGATTCCCTGCGTGACCAGCGTGTACTGGTG
>DAIRDK010000087.1:0-10347 GCA_036796175.1 Bacteroidales bacterium
TACTTACAAAGTACTGTGAACTAAGAAATATTTCAATCGTCAAACATTACAGGGAAGATTATTCAGCGAAGAATTTTGATAGACCTGAATTTCAGAAACTGTTACAATTTATCAAAGCAAACCGGAAGGAAGTCGATCTTTTATTGTTCACTCGTTGGGATCGTTTCTCAAGAAACACAGAAGAATCGTATAAAATGATTCGTGTTCTCCGAAAATATGGAGTTAAGGTCGATTCCGTTGAACAATCATTAGATCTTGAACAGCCTGATAGTAAAATAATGCTTGCAATCTATCTCACAGTTCCAGAAGTTGAGAATGATAAAAATAGCATCCGGACGACTGAGGGAATGAGGAAGGCAAAAAAAGAGGGTTATTGGGTGGGATGCGCACCTTATGGTTACTCGAATTGTAAAACTCCTGAAGGTAAACCTACTTTGAAGCCAAATGAAAAAGCTTCCCTTGTTAAAGAAGCCTTTAAACAGATGGCTCAGGGTATATTTTCGGCTAATGAGATCAGAAAGAAGCTCCAAAAAAAGGGGTTAACTCTGGCAAAACAGGCCTTTCTTAATATGCTTAGAAACCCAGTGTACTGTGGCAAAATCTACATAAAAGAATGGAAAAAGGAAGATGCGGAAACAGTCGATGGAGTTCATCCTGCTCTTATTACTGAAGAAACCTTCAAAAGAGTTCAGGATATCTTTTCCGGTAAAAAAAAACGGGATTAAAAAGCAACAAATACAATGATGTCCTGTATTTACGGGGATTTCTTGTCTGCCCTGTCTGCGGTGGAAACCTTACCGGCAGCCGATCTAAAGGCAATGGAGGTCGCTATTACTATTACCACTGTAACGGAAAGTGTTCCTACCGCAGAATCGGGGCAGGCATTGCAAACCAGCAATTCTATTCTTACATCATCTCATTAAAACCAAGTAGAGAAGCTGTAGAGATGTATTTTCGAATACTGAAGGAGGTAGCTAAAGAAAAGGAATCGGAGAAATTTAAGAAGTTAGGGCTTTTAGAAAGAGAGATAAAAAAATTCGAGGAGAAAATTATTAGAACCGAAGATCTTCTCGTTGACAAAGAGATTTCCAAAGGTGAATACGAAGCATTTAGAAAGAGATACTCAAATCATATTGCAGAGATGAAAGTAGAGAAATTAGAACTCTTAGAACAAGAATCAAAGTTCGATAAGCATATAAAATTTGGTCTTTCTCTACTGACGGGGCTTGACACTTATTTTGATAAAGCCCCGGTGGAGATCAAACAAAAAATCATCAGTCTTTTCTTCCCGAGCAAACTTATTCTTGAAAATGGCATTTATCGAACCACAAAAAGGAATCAGGTGCTTGAATTAATTTACTTATTATCAGGAACAAAGGAAGGTCAATATATGAGACCAGCCGACATTTCTGCCGGCTGGTCTACTGAAGCTCCCCCTGCTGGACTTGAACCAGCGACCCTCTGATTAACAGTCAGATGCTCTAACCAACTGAGCTAAGGAGGAGTGTTCCCGATTATTTGGGAGTGCAAATTTACAACAAATTTTTAAATAAACAACTGGGCTACGAGGTTGCCGCAGCAGATACCGACAGTGCTTTCCGCTCTGCCAGCCATCCTCGCCAGGCACGTTTCACCCTGCTGTACCTCTTGCGTGAATACCTAAACAACACCTTTCCGTTGCGACGCAGGTAATCGATCCCCCAAAGCAGCGCGGCAAGGATCATCAGGAAGACCACTACGATAAAAATAAACACCATGCCGTCCCTGGCGTTCCCGGTCCCGGCATAAGTCCAGGGGACAAATCCTGACAGAAGGATCAGGCAAAAAAGGATTTTCCTGTTCATAAAGAGTTCATTAGCACCCAATAAAGATACATATTTTTATCAAATGTGTCGTACATTTGATCTGTGAAACAAAAGATTTTCTCCCTGCTGTTCATTTTCCTGGCATGGAGGGGCTTCTGCCAGCTCACCGGAATGCCCCAGGTCACGCCGGCCGCGAATGATACGGCCTCTTTCCCTTACTGGATCTCCATGATGGAAGATAATTCCGTTAATTTCTTCAAGGTCCAGAGGGCATTCGAGCATTACTGGCAGGACCGCCCCATCACCAAAGGCTCGGGATGGAAGGTGTTCAAGCGCTGGGAGTACCTGATGCAGTTCCGGGTTGATTCAGCAGGAAACCGGCCTGCCCCCGATGCGGTCCAGCAGGAGATGGAACGGTACCACACCCTGGACATCTCACCCAACGGCAACTGGACCAACCTGGGACCCTCCACCATACCCGGCGGCGGACCTGCGGGATATGAGGGCCTTGGACGGATCAACCATGTCGCTTTCCATCCGACCGATGCCAACAAACTCTACGTCTCGCCTGCCTCCGGCGGCATGTGGCAAAGCAATGACGCCGGGGCCACCTGGTTTACCACCACGGCAAATTTGCCATCTTTAGGGATGTCATTCGTCCTGGTTGATAAGTTCAACCCCCTGATCATCTACCTGGGGACCGGCGACCAGGACCATGGCGACGCGGCCGGGATCGGCGTGTACCGGAGCACCGACGGGGGAGCCACCTGGGCGCCCTGGAACGCGGGAATGGGAAACCGCACCGTCGGCCGAATTCTCCAGCATCCCACCAAGGATTCCGTACTGATCGCCGCAACCACTTACGGGATCTACCGCTCACGCGACGGGGGAGCAAACTGGACACTCAGGATATCAGGGAATTTCAGGGATATGTGCTTCAAGCCGGATGACCCGGAGATCGTTTATGCAGCGTCCTACAGTAACTCCGAATTCTACCGCTCATCCGACAACGGGAAAAGCTTCGTCCAGATCACCAGCGGGATTACTTCAGGGCAACGGGGCGCCATTGCCGTCACCGCTGCAAATCCGAATTACGTCTATTTCGTCCAGTCAAACAGCAGCAGCGGATTCAAAGGACTTTACCGTTCAACCGATGCCGGGCTGAATTTCACCACCCAATCGACCACTCCCAACATCCTGGATTATACTTGTACGGGTTCGGGGACAGGCGGACAGGGCTGGTATGACCTGGCTATCGCAGCCGATCCCTTGTATGCAGAAACCGTGTATGTCGGAGGGGTTGATATCTGGAAATCAGTTAACGGTGGCGTGAACTGGACGAAAAAAACCAGTTGGGCAGGGTACTGCTCGGTGGCGGAAGTACATGCCGATCAGCACTTTCTCGGCTTCTCCCCATTGAATGGCCAACTTTATGCCACGAACGACGGCGGGATCTACTCCACTTCGAACGCGGGAAATACCTGGACTGACCATACCGTGGGCATGTGCATCGGGCAGATCTATAAACTTGGCCAAAGTTCACTTGTTAAAGACCAGGTTATCAATGGTTTTCAGGATAACGGCACCTATACCTACACGGCCTCCGGCTGGCAGATCACCGGCGGCGGCGACGGGATGGAATGCCTGGTGGATTATTCAAATTCCGCCTACACCTATTATTCCATTTACTATGGAGACCTGTACCGGTGTTACAATAACGGCGGGGATTATCACATCGCCGGCCAGGGAACGAACGGGATCACGGAGAACGGGGCCTGGGTGACGCCGTATGCCCTTCACGAAACCGATCCCAACACCATGTTCATCGGATACAAGAATGTATGGAGGTCGACCAATGTTAAAAGTTCGCCGCCCGCGTGGACCAAGATCTCCGACAACCTGGGCGGCACCAATTCCATCAGCCTGACGGTGGTAGAGCATTCCCCGGCCAACACCAATATGCTCTATATCGCCCGGGGCGACTACAGGATGTACCGGACCAGCAACTGCATGGCCGCCTCCCCAACCTGGACCGACCTCACCTCCACCCTACCCCAGGCCAACTATGTGATCACGGATATCGAAGCCCATCCCACCGATACCAACACCGTGTACATCACCCAGAACAAGAAAGTATACAAATCGACTGACCGTGGGGCTACCTGGACCAACATCACGGGAAACCTGCCCAATATTTCAGTTTACAGCATCCTCTATTACCTGAACGCCCCGGAAGGACTATACATTGGAACCGATGCAGGCGTTTATTATAAAGATCAGACCATGAGCAGCTGGATCAGTTTCAGCACCGGCTTGCCGGCAGCAGTCCGCGTGCTTGAACTGGAAGCCTATTACGATCAGACGAATGCCCTCAACGATGTGATCCGGGCAGCCACGTTCGGCCGGGGGCTATGGTCCTCCGATCCCTATTTCCCCTCTCCCCTGACCAGGACCTGGAAAGGATCCACATCCGTCAGCTGGAACACCCCAAAGAACTGGTTTCCGCTCGGTGTCCCATCCTCAATTGAGCATGTCCTGATCGACAGCACCCATGTCATGGACCCGGTGGTCAGTGTCACGGGTGCACAGTGTCTGAACCTGACGATCAAAGCGGACTGCCACCTGACCATCCAGCCGGGGATGACGGTCACTGTTCATGGCAATCTGTTTCTCAGCGGCCAACCGGTACGGGTTTCTTCGCTGCCGGAATGGCCTTACATCCTGTTAAAATCAGATCATCAGTGATTTATCAGGGGCTGTTTATAACCCGGTAAATAAATTTTACGATGGAGTGACAATTCCCGTCTTTTTGACTTATATTTGGAATGTTATCGTTAAAAAGGATCCGCCCTGATAACGGCGGAAGGAAAAATCGGCGCCCTTGCTCCGACAAGAAACCAGCTAATGGGTTTCGAAAATGAGTCGAACGCCTCCTATATAGATCAGGAGGCGTTTTTTTAACCTGGTTCACCCCCGATAAAAAAGAAAGCTGCCCTTGCGGGGCAGCCATCCCAACCAACAGAAACTTTGATTTTACTCAGGATTATTGTCTTTGTTCACCAATAAGATAAAACATGCAGAATGGTTGTCCTCCCATATTTCTTACTTAGCTTTTTAAAACAAACGGATCGGTGAGGTACAGAGGAGGCCTAAACCTCACCATCCGTGGCGATATGTTGAGTGAGAAGCAGGTCAAAAATACAATGGAAGCCATAGCAGGCGCAAGAGTTAGGATACGTGATCCGTTAGGTATTTTGCGCAATCTTCATGTTGTAAAATACCTGAAATTTAGAGACCGTAACTCTTACTTATGTTTTTTCACCTATCTTTATACCTGGATTAATTAAATGTTCCGAACATTAATCAAAACTGATCTATGGAAACATCCCTGACCCGGACCCCGGTTAAAGTCATGATCGTAGAGGATCACGCGCTTTTCCGGGAGGGTTTGAAAAAAGTCCTGGATGACATCCCCGGCGTGGTACTGGCAGGAGAAGCTGAGAACGGAGTCGTCTGCCTGGAACTGTTAAAGAAAGGGTTGCCGGATATTGTGTTTATGGATCTGAAAATGCCCGGCATGGACGGCATGAAGGCGACCGAAGAAGCATTGAAGCTCTATCCGCGGCTGAAGATCATCGTTCTCAGCATGTATGGGGAAGAAGATTATCTCTATACCATGATATACAAGGGGATCAGCGGTTACATCCTGAAAACGGCCAGGGTATTCGAGATCGAACGGGCCATAGAACTGGTAGCCGGTGGCGAACAGTATTTTTCTTCAGAACTCAACGGGATGCTGGCTAAAAAACTCAAACAGTATACCCAGAAACAGAATACCGTATTCAGCGAGCGTGAATCCGAGATCCTCCGGCTTCTGTGCAAAGGCCTCTCGACGCCGGAAATATCAAAAGTGATCCACCTCAGCAAGAGAACGGTGGAAGGATACCGCGCACGGCTGCTGGAAAAGACCGGTCAGCCCAATGTGATCAACCTGATCCTGTATGCGTTAAAGAACAAGCTGGTAAGTGTCGACGAGGTAGAATCGAGGAATCCCTGACCCTATGAAGAACATCGATTTGAAAGAGGACCTGGACTTGTTCTTCCAGATCTTCAATACGGTTGGCAATCCCATTTTCGTTAAGAATGAAGAGCACCGGTTCATCATGGTCAGTGATGCATTTTGCAGGCTATTCCAGGTCAGCAGGGAGGATGTTGTGGGGAAGACGGATGACGAGCTGTTTCCCGAAAGTGAATGGAAAATATTCAGGGAAAAAGACACCAAGATCCTGACCACCGGCATGACTGACGAAAACGAAGAGTATGCCACCATTTCCAGCGGGGTCAAACTGCGGGTACTGACGAAAAAATCCCTACTCCGTTCCCGCAGCGGCAACAAATACGTGCTTGGGATCATCACGGATATTACTGAAAAAGCACGCCTGATGGCCGAGATCAGGGAGAGTGAGCACAAATATAAAAGCATCTTCAACCTCGGATCCGATCCGGCTGGTCTTTTTCTTTACCCGGAGCGGATCGCAGTTGATGTGAACGATGCATTCCTGGAGATCAGCGGAGTGTCCAGGAAAAGCGTCATCGGAAAGACGGCCCTCCACGCATTCAAATGGATCGACCAGGAGGAACGGGAACACTATTACCAGGTTCTGGAGAAGAACAGGGAAGTCAGGAACATGGAGATCCGCCTCAGTAGCCGCAAAGGGCAGGTCATGGAATTCCTGGTTTCCGCCAAGCTCCTGCGCATCCACAACAAGTGGCACGTATTATACTCCATGAGAGACGTCTCAGAAATTAAACAGGCAGAACGGAACCTGAAGGAAAGCGAACTGATGTACCGGGAAATGGTGGAGTATTCCCCGGTTCCCCTGTTCATCCAGCAGGGAGGTACCGTGGTATTCGCCAACCAGGCTGTCACTACCTTTACTCAGGTTCCGCTCGAAGCATTCATCGGCCGGAAGATCAGCGAGGTGATTAACATTCCCGGTATCGGAAGGAAGGGGAAAACACTGCAGTCGGTTTTCCAGGAGCCCACCAAGACCTGGGAAGCCAAGGATATACGGATCGAATCGACAGACGGGATCCCGAGAAACATCCTGCTGCGGAATGTCAGGATCAAATATGGCGGCGGCGATGCCATCATGTCGATGATCGTAGATATTACCGAGCGTCAGAAACTGGAAAAGTACATCATCAACAAGATCATTGAGGCGGAAGAGAATGAGCGGGAGCGTTTTGCTGCCGATCTTCACGACGACCTGGGTCCTACCCTTTCCACGATCAAATTCCAGTTAGGCGCGTTGGAGAGGACCAAAGACCCCGGAAAGCTGAAGAACGGGTTGGAAACCATTGAAGCCTTGCTGAATGAAGTGCTCAGGAAGGTACACCAGATCAGCCATTCCATATCCCCGCATGTCATCGGGGATTTCGGACTGGTGAGCGCGGTATCCGATTTCTGCAGGCGGATGAGTGAAGACGGACTGTTCAGCATGAGGTTCAGCCATCAGGTTGAGAAGATCCGGTTTCCGAAAGATATCGAGCTGCATTTGTACAGGATCATACTGGAACTGCTAAATAACAGCATGAAGCATTCCGGATCGAGGGTCATGTGCATCGACCTGAAATACAACCATGAGATCCTGTCCCTGCGGTATCATGACGAAGGCAAGGGATACCGGGTCGGAGAGATCCTGAAAAATCCTACCGGGATGGGATTGACCAATATCATTAACCGGGTCGGCCTGATCAACGGGGAGATCCGGTTTTCCAGGATCCGCGGGAGAACAGTTGTGCTGATCCAGGTCAAGGTAGCCATGGATCAGGTAAGGCTTTCCTGACATCGTAAATAAGCAGAGGCCTTCAGAATCTTTTCACATACCCGTGGCAATAGGGCAGCGTCCCTTTATGATCGTAGTAATCCTGGTGGTAGTTCTCGGCTTTCCAGAACACCGACGCCGGCCGCACCTCGGTCACCACATCGTACCCGTTTTTTCTCAGCTGTGCGATCAGCCTCTCCGTGATCTCGCGCTGTTGCTCATTCCTGTAAAAAACAGCCGATCGATATTGGATACCGCGGTCGGGCCCCTGGTGATTCCACTGGGTAGGATCGTGGATCTCGAAAAAGAGTTTTGCCAGCGCCTCATAACTGATCTGCTTCGGATCAAACACCACCTCCACCGCTTCATAATGGCCTGTCGTACCTGAGCAAACTTCCTCATAGGTGGGATGGTCTTTCGTCCCCCCGGTATATCCCGAAACCACAGAGATCACCCCTTTGGCTTTCTGCAGATAATATTCCACTCCCCAGAAGCAGCCCCCGGCGAATATCGCCGTATCCGTTATCGGTTCCTGTCCGGCAGGCACAAAATCCATCGAGATGGAATTCACGCAGTAACGGGTGTTCTTCGGCGTGAATCCTTCCCCCAGGAATACATGTCCCAGGTGGGCACCGCATTTCGCACAGACGATTTCCGTCCGGACGCCGTCGGGATCTGGAATCCGTTTGACCGCACCGGGGATCTCGTCATCGAAACTGGGCCAGCCGCATCCGGCATCGAACTTATCGGTGCTGTGATACAGCGGGGCACCGCACCGTTTGCAAACATAGGTCCCATCCTCCCAGAAATTCTCATACTTTCCGGAATAGGGCCGTTCCGTCCCTTTATGAATGATCACCCGTTCTTCTTCGGAAGTCAGTTGCCTGTATGTCATGGTATCCTGTTTTTGCGTCTGTGAACAGCCTGTAACTGCAATACATGCCACCGCAGCCAGCAGGTAAATCCCCTTGAAAGACATATCGTTTTAATTTAGTCTTAATAAGGACGAATGTTTTGCAAATTTATTACATTTTTCCTTCCCTTTTTTTCCCTGCCCCCTGCTCATTGCTCATTGCTCATTGCTCATTGAAATATCCCTACCTTTGCGCCCTAACACCCGACAGAATGAAGCGAATCCTTGGCATGGGCAGCGCCCTGGTGGATATCCTGATCCGTTTGAAAGATGATACTGCCCTTGAGAAACTCGGACTGCCGAAAGGAAGCATGCAGCTGGTGGATCAGGCACGCCGGGATGCCGTACTGGCCTTCTTTGCCGGTTCGGATCAGAGCCTGGCTGCCGGCGGTTCGGTTGCCAACACCATCCATGGGATCGGCAAGCTGGGAGGCCCGGCAGGATTCATCGGGATGACCGGTGAAGATGCACTGGGGGAATCTTTTTCGTTGGATATGGCCGATGCGGGGGTGGAGACCCTGCTTTACAAAAGCAAGACCGCGACCGGTTGTGCCATTTCACTGATCAGCCCGGATTCGGAACGGACATTTGCGACCTACCTGGGAGCAGCGAGTGAGTTGGAGCTGGACGGAAGACGGGGAACGGAAGACGGAGGGCGGAGGACGGAGGACGGAAGACCGAGGATGGCGGTTGACCTGTTCAAAACATATGATATCCTTCATTTGGAAGGTTATCTCGTGTTCAATCAACCGCTTACGGAATCTGCCATCCGGCTTGCAAAGGAATGCGGCATGATGGTATCGCTCGACCTGGCAAGCTATAACGTTGTTGAAGCTAACCTTGAATTTTTGCAGAGGATCATCCGGGAATACGTTGACATCGTGTTTGCCAACGAGGAAGAGGCGAAGGCCTTTACAGGCAAGACGCCGGAAGAGGCCCTGGATGAGATCGCGGGAATGGCGAAGTACGCCATTGTGAAGATCGGGGCGAAAGGATCGCTGATCCGGCACGGCAACGAAAAAGTCCCGATCGGCACAATTCCTGTGAAACCTGTGGATACGACGGGTGCAGGAGACCTCTATGCCTCCGGCTTCCTTTATGGACTGGCTGCCGGCATGTCTCTGCAGAATTGCGGCGAACTTGGTGCAGTCCTGGCCGGCCATGTGATCGAAGTGATAGGACCCAAAATGACGGATGCTACCTGGTCTGAGATTAAAAAGATCCTTTAATTTTTTTCTGAACACAGATCACACAGATCTATACTGATGACACTGATTTTCTTTACAGTGCACATCTGTTTTATCTGTGTTTATCTGTGTTCCATGAACGCTTCAAAACAAATGATCGCAAAACTTTGATAATTAACACCCTTTTCCTAACTTTGCAGCCCTTTTTAACGAAATCCATAACCATTTACACCCATCTAAGAAAGAATTGCAATGAAGGTTTTTCAGACGAACGAGATCCGGAATATCGCCCTGATCGGCGGTGCAAAGACCGGCAAGACCACCCTGGCGGAAGCGATGTTGTTTGAAGGCGGCGTGATCAGCCGGAGGGGAGCAGTTGAAGATAAGAATACCGTTTCCGACTACCGTCCGATCGAACTGGAGCGCCAGAACTCGGTCAGCTCATCCATCCTCTACACGATTGCCGACAACAAGAAGATCAACATCATTGATACCCCCGGGTTCGATGATTTCATCGGCGAGGTGATCGGGGCCCTTCGGGTAGCTGATACGGCCGTGATGGTTGTCAATGCGCAGAACGGCGTCGAAGTCGGTACCGAAATTACCTGGCGCTG
>DAIRDK010000088.1:0-8680 GCA_036796175.1 Bacteroidales bacterium
TCGCGGGTTTACAATACCAGTGCAACGGACGCGGTGACCACGGTGACCGGGAACATCACGAATGCGGGGGTGGTCAATTCCGGCGATGCCTCGCACCTGGTCTTCCAGAGCGGAGCCAATTACAACCACAGCCGGAACGGGGGAACCGTGCCGGCGGCGACCTGGAACAACGGGTCGACCTGCCTCATAACAGGGATCGTGTCCACGGCCCCGGGAGGCCTGAACCAGTCCTTCTACCATTTTACCTGGGACTGCGGAGGGCAGACCTCCGGGATCAGCACCGGGGCTGATCTGACGACGATCAACGGGAATTTCACGATCGCCAACACCAATTCTGAAATCTTGCGCTCGGATGCCGCCTCCTCCGTTACTTTAAACATAGGCGACGATCTCATCATGAATTCCGGCAGTGTGGTCTACCTGATGACCAACGGTGCTGGCGATAAAGTGGTCAACGTAGCCGGCGATTTCCTGATCACCTCCGGGATCCTCAGGATGAGCAACGCCGCCGGAACCGGCACCGCCACGCTGAATGTCGCCGGAAATCTCACCTACACCGGTGGCACGGTGACCGCCCTGGGACCGGGGACCGCAACGCTGGTCTTCAACGGAACCCTGCCCCAGATATACATCTCAGGCTCCACGGGAGGGGCCCTGAAGGGAAGCGTCAACGTCACCGTCAGCAACGGTTCCAGCCTGATCCTGCCTCCCGGGCAACGGATGACCGTACCGGGCACGACGAACCTCAACGGCCCGGACTGTCTCACGATCCAGTCGGATGCCACCTCCACGGGCTCCTTCATCGACAACGGGCTGAACTATGCCAACGGGGCCACGGTGAAATGCCAGCGGTACATGAGCGGAGGGGAGTGGCATTACCTATGCATCCCGTTCGCCAGTATCCATGCATGGACTTACTTCAGCTATTACATGAAATATTACAGTGAACCGGAGCACCATTTCAGGTATGTGATCGCGCCCTCCGACTCTACCCTGCAGAGCACAGGGCTGGGCTATGCCATGTGGCTCACGTTCCCGACCACGATCAACCAGGTCAACGATTCATTGAACACCGGGACGGTCAACATCCCGGTAACCCGCAGCTGGGATCCCCTGACCAGCGATTTTGACGGCTGGAACCTGGTTGGCAATCCTTACCCCAGTGCGATCAACCTGTCTTCGGCCGATATCACCTGGACCAACGTGGAATCATCAGCCTGGTTCTGGGATCCGGGTGCCGGCAACTACAAAGTCTGGACCTCCGGCGGAGGGGGTTCCCATAACCGATACTGTCCGGCGGGACAAGGCTTTTTCGTTCACTGCAACGATGCCGGGGCCACCCAGCTGGTACCGGGCACGGGAACACTCACCCTGGTTAACACGGCCAGGGTGCATAGCAGCACAGCATTCTTAAAGTTGGAGGAGGAGCCGGACAACCTGCTGAGGATGTCGGTTTCGGGGACGGTGAATGGTTTCGAAGACGAAACGGACGTCCTGTTTATGGAGGGACAGTCGGCGGATTATGATGCCGGCTTTGATGCGGAGAAGATCGATGGCGACGTGTTGGCGCCCCAATTGAATACGACCAGTATGGGACATAAACTCTCCGTGAACGCACTGTCGTTCCTGCCGGAAGGGAACATCGTTCCCATGGAATTCAGAAGCATCGTAAGCGGGGAGTTTACGTTGGAAGGAATGAACACCGGATCATTTGATCCCGGAGCCACCATCTGGCTGGAAGATCTGAAGGAAAACGTGATGCAGGATCTGCGGACCAACCCGGTGTATACCTTCATCCAGCAGACCTCCGACGAACCCGGCAGGTTCCTGCTTCATTTCAATGATATCAGCCTGGGAAATCCCGGAACTCCGCAGGAAACGGGAGTGCTGAAGGTTTATGCGTATGAAAGCAAGGCCTACGTTCGGTTCACCGGGACAGGGGACCTTGCGGGGAACATCTTCGTGTATGACCTCCTGGGACGGACGGTATATCAAAACAGGTTATCGGGCACTCCCCTGCAGATGTTCGACCTGTCGGCATTGCATGGATATTACGTGATCCGGGTGATATCGGACCAGGGGGTGGTGTCGGCCCGCGTGGGGTTATGATTCCCCACGTCACCTTTGGGGCGGGTCAGGGACCCGCCCTTACATATCGTAGTTCCAGTTCCACAACGACGTCCGGAACGCCACGTACAGGTAGCTGGTGTGTTGGTGGTACAGGTCGGTTTGTTCGTTGCGGTACACGAATCCCAGGGAAATGTTCATGTTGGTGGCGGGGTTGATCAGGAAACCGATTACGGTTTCGTTACGAACCACGTTGGTTTTCAGGCCCTGGGTGATCGTATTCCCGTATTCCTTCGTGTAGGTGTTGTAGAATTTGAAGATGTCGCCGCCGTAATTGACGCCGGCGGTGTCGGCGCCGTAACAGTAGAACTGGAATTCATTGGAGATATACCAGCGTTTGTAATGGTATTTGAGGAAGGTGACCGACTCCCAGAAGTTGGCCCCCAGCGGGTGGGCGAGGGGTTGGCTGTAGTGTGCGTAATTGGAATAGTTCCAGTGGGAATAGGTGAAGGGCCGGGCGATGTTGAATTCGGTCTGGAAATCGAGGTTCTTCGCTTTGAAAAGATCGAACGACTTGAAACCAAGCTGGGCGCCCCACTTGTTGGCGTACCAGCCGTTGCCGGCCATGATCTCGCTCAGCTTGAACTCGTCGAGGAGGAACTGTCCGTAGAAGGTGCTTTTCCGCCCAACCTTCATGCTGGCGTTGAGCCCCAGGAGGGAGTTGTCGGGCGATCCGACCGAGAACTCCACCGGCCGGAGGAAAATGATCGGGTTGAGGTAGCTCCAGTCGAAACCCCGGTAATAGCCGCTGGTGTCGGTGGCCGACCAGATCACCGCTTCGAACAGGCCGATGTTCAGCCGGCGGGTGATGGCCCAGTCGAGGTAATGGAAAGTCCCGTATTTCTTGGCATAGCCCATGCCCGGCGGAGTGGGTTGTTCGCGGTTGATGAACTGGGCGTAGAGGCAGATGTATTTGATGTGCCAGAAATTGGCGGCGATCTTTACGTACGGGTAGTTGAAGGCCACGTCGGAGAGGAGCATGGAGCGGTAGCCGTCGCCAAGGAAGTTCTTTCCGTAGCCCACCTGGAAATTGAAATACCTGGAAGGTGAGTACGACACATAGCCGAATGCATAGCCGTAGTCGTATGCGTCGCCCTTGAATGTTTTGTATCCTCCCTGCCCGGGGATGACGCCGGTCGCCTTGTTCACCGAGTCTATATAAGGTACGAACTGCACCTGGTTCTCGAGGTACCCGGTGGAGAAGGAGACTTTGCCGACGAGGGTTCCCTCCACAAGGAATCCGCGGGTGTTCTGCCAGGTGGGGCGGTCGTTGGCAAAGTCGTTGCCCGCCCCGAGGTCGAACAGGATATTGACGTTGAGGTCCACCCCCTTTTTATCGAGGATCAGCAGGTCCTCGTTGAACGCCTTGTTCCAGATCCAGTTGACCCACTTCTTTTTGTAATTCCGGTTGAACCGCATGTCGCGCTGAAGGCTGTCGGTGCTGATCACCGAATCCACCTCCGACAGCATCAGCGGCCTGATGGATGTGTGGAACCTGTACGAAGGGGCATACGTGTACCGGTCGTAGGAGAAATACAGAGGTGTGTTGTATCTGGAATAGTTCTGCGAATATCCAACATTCAACATCCAATATCCCGCCAGGACCAGGCAAAGGAGCAATTTAACCGACTTCCTCATGTTTCAGGTTTTTACGTTTCTTCCTCAGCATCACCTGGTTCAGGGTCTCTCCGCCTGCGAAGCAGACCAGGAGCAGGATCGCGATCATTTTGATGACGCTGATGCCGGCTGCGCTGAGGATAAAGACCAGGATGACGCAGAGGAGATTGAACAGGAACAGGACCAGGGCGGCCCGGGTGTGGGAGAGGCCGATGTCCAGCAGGATATGGTGCACGTGGGAGCGGTCGGGCGTGAACGGACTTTGTCCCTTCAGGATGCGGAGCGTAAACACCCGCAGGGTATCGTACAGGGGCACGGCGATGATCCCCATGGAGACGGAGGGAGCTGAATAGACGAAGTAATTGGTTTGCGGATTTTTATTCAGTTCGTTGAAGAGGATGGTGAAGAAGGCGATGATGAATCCCAGCACCAGGGAGCCGCCGTCGCCCATGAAGATCTTGTTCTGTTCGCCGTAGAGGTTGAACCAGAGGAAGGCGGCCAGCGCCCCGATCCCGGCTGCCGCGATGATGGCGATCTCGTAATGGCCGGCGAGGTAGAACCAGATGCCGTAGGTGGTGAACGCCAGGATGCCGATCCCGCCGGCGAGGCCGTCGATGCCGTCGATTAGGTTGAAGCTGTTGATGATCACGATCATGACGAACAGCGTCAGCAGGGCTCCCAGGTCGGGCGGGATATCGCCTACGGTGAGGAACCCGTGCAGGCTGGTGAGAAACAGGTTGCCGGGGAGGATCACCGCGAGGCAGGCGATGATCTGTCCGCCCAGTTTGATCCAGGCCGACAGGCCGCTGATATCGTCCTTGATGCCGATGAGGAAGACGATGATGATGCCCGCCATCACGTACTGCAGTCCCTGTACGTTGGCGATCCGCATCAGCAGCAGGATCGAGATGCCGATGGCGGAGAAGATGGCGATCCCGCCCAGTGCGGGCACCTCGCCCGAATGTGACGACCGTTCGTTGGCTGCGTACAGCAGCCCTTTCTGCATCGACGTCCGGATGATGGACGGGATCGACAGGATGGCGATGAAGAAGGCCACCAGCGCGGCGAAGACGAGCCGCAGGTAGGGCGGGGCGAGGAGGTTGCCGGTGAGGTCCCAGAGGGTGTTCATACCGATGGAGATTAATAATTAATGATTAATAATTAATAATATACCTATATAATTAGGTTTGGCGGGGTAATTTGAGGATGGAGAGAATAAATTTGGGGGTGGATAGGAAGACGCGTTTCCAGATCCGTTTCGGGTTGCTGGTGAGGCGGCCGAGCCATTCGAGTTTCATCCGGATCATCCAGGCGGGCGGGCGTTTCACGGTGCCGGCGTAGAAGTCGAACACAGCCCCGATCGAGCAGACGATCCCGGCCGGGAGTTGATCCTTATGCTGAAGCACCCATTTTTCCTGTTTGGGAGCTGTCATCCCGACGAACAAGGTGGTGATGTGGTGAGGTGGTGAGGTGGCCTCGTAATTCGTAATTCGTGAATTTAATTCGTCTTTCGTCTTTCGTAATTCGTAATAAATCCTTGTGTTGTCCTCTTCACTGAATTCCGGTTTGTAGGGTGGTGAGAAGAATCCTGCTTTAATATTGGGGTATTCTTTGGAGAGTCTCTCTTTGATCAGGTCGAGCGTTTGCTGCGAGCCGCCCATGAAAAAGCAGGTTCCGCCGGTTTGTTGCAGGTATTCCAGCAGGTGGATGAAGACATCGTATCCGGCGATCTTTTTTATTTTTTTGCCTGTGAGGTATTTTACCGCCCACACGATCCCTTCGCCGTCGGGCAGGAGCACATCGGAAGCCATCAGCGCCTGTTTGAATTCCGGGTCCTGTTCGGCGACCACCCAGCTATGGGTGTTTATGGTATTGAAGACGAGAGGACGGGGGACGGGGGACGATTGGACGGCAGACGAGCAGACGGCTGACGGCAGGTCAGGGAGGTTTGTGGCAATAGAGTAAGGGCCGAGTTGGACGGAGGACGGGAGACGGGGGACGGAAGTAGGTAGTTTGATGTCTGCCGTTTCGGAACTTATGCTTTCGGTAATGAGGTTATTTGATGCTCCGGTCATATGCGATCAGCATTCTGAAAAGTTTTGCACAGAGATCACCCGTGCGGTCCAATAAATCTCTGTTTCGGAAATAATTTCTGCGTTCGATGATCCGCAAAGCTGCAATGACTTCTACCTGGGAGTGTATAGCGATTTTGATAAACCGCTTCTGTTCTGCGCTTGAAGCGTAAGTAGATCCTTCTGCGATATTGAGATTGATAGATGTTACTGCCCTTAGAATCTGGCTTTTAAGATTAAAATTTTCGATCGGAGGCAAGTGTTCTGCAATCTGGTAGATTAAATCTGACAGTTCAAGCGAAACCTTCCAAACCTCCAATTTCTCAAATTTATACGGTACTGAAGGTTCCTCAACTACATTACTGGTTTGCTTACTTTCCTTTCTCAATGCAATTATAATCTAATTTAATTTCTTTTGCCGTCTGCCGTCCACTCATCCGCTTGTCCATTATCTCCCGTCCCCCGTCTTCCGTCTCCCGTCTCCCGTCCAAGCTTCCTCGCGAACACCACAAACATCAGAAAAATCAGGAACACCACAAAGTAATTGAACATGTCCTCATGGTTAAGCACGAACCAGGAGTTTTTGGTGAGGTATGATTTTCCTGACGTATCGTGGGCCAGAAGCACCGCCACCCCATAGAACCGCAGGATATTCAGAAGTTGTATCGCCACCCATCCGCCCAGCACGAAGGCCAGTTTCCGTTTCCAGGTGCCGGGAAACGCGATGACCAGTGCGGCGTAAGCATACATCAGCGAGATCCCGAGGCAGGGGATCCAGAGGAAGAGCCAGTAGTTGGTTTCCGTGATCTTGATGAAGTACTGGGCCTGGGCGGCGGTATAGGCCACTTCGTGGGGAATGCCGGACAGGCTGAGGAGGTAGCTGGCCGGGAAGATGATGATGCGGTAGAACTGGTCGATGGCCCAGGAGTGCTGGACGAACCAGGCGATGTCGGGCACGGCGTGGTACACGGCACGCAGTCCGAAGCCGACGGCGAGGAACAGGGCCAGGATGAGGAGGAAGCGACGCATGGTCAATTAATAATTAATGATTAACAATTAATAATACTAATCGTGTCTTTGTGCCTTTGTGGTTAAAAAATTAAATCAGTAACGAGTTATACACATCCATGAGTTTACGGTAATAAACCTCGGGCGAATAGTTCTCCTGCAGTTTCATGAAGCCGTTATGCCCCAGCCGGCGGCAAAGCTCCTTATCCTCCCACAGGATCCTGATCTTTGCTGCCAGGTTGTTTGCATCCCCCGGGTTGAAAAGCAGACCGTTCACTCCACCTTCGATGATCTCGGGAAATCCCGCCATATTTGGCGCGATGACGGGGAGGCAGTGTTTCATGGCTTCGAGGAAGACCATGGGGAAGCCTTCGTAGGAGCGGCTTGTGAATACAAGAAAACGTGACTGGCCGACAACCCGGTGCAGGTCGGCAGGTGGCAGGTGGCCCGTAAGTTCGACGTTGGCGGGTAGTGATTGTTGACTGAGGAAGACCGGGTCCGGTTCGCCTGCAGCCTTGAACGGGATGTCAGGATTTGCGGAGGCTGCAGATAGAAGCAGGTCAATGCCTTTCTGGCGGTTCAGCCTGCCAACAAATATTGCGTATGTTCCGGTTTCTATGGAAGAGATGTCAGGATCCGGCGCATCCATGAAGTTTGGCAGCACATGCAGTTTCTCAGGAGGAAATCCGTTCTGTGCCAGCTTTTCCTTTTGAAATGATGTCAGGCACAGAAACGCATCTACATTGTCAAGGTAGGATCTTTTAACCCGTGCCCACCAGTTTCGTGCGGCATAGCCTGTGCTTTTATATAGTGAATTCTCACAATTCCTAAGAATGCAGTTCCATTCCCTTCCCCCATTGCACTGTTCGCATATCTCCCCATGTATGAAGTAAAGACCATTGGGACAGACCAGCCGGTAATTGTGCACGGTCATCACGATCTTAGGTGGTGAGGTGGGGAGCGGTGAGCTGTGAACTGTGAGCTGTGAACTGTGAGCTGTGAACTGTGACTTTCTAATTATTTGTAAGATTGCTGGTGAGATGAGGGGGTACAAATTGTGGATATGGACAATATCAGGCCTTCCCTTCGTCCCTCGTCCCTCGTCCTTCGTCCTTCGTCTGATCTCGTTGGCAGATGTTCGATTGTAGAATCCCGAAAAAAACGCGTTCACCTCTCCGCCAACCCCCCGGATCTCCTCACTCGAGCGGTAATATTCTTCCACTTCATGGCCATGGGACCGGAGCAGGTCACGCTGGGCGTACACCACCGACTCTTCGCCGCTGTGCGCTCCGTATTTGTTGTGGATGAGGATGATGTTCATGGTTTTATTCCGTTATCTTCCCCCTGGCCCCCTTCTTTTTTTCTTATCCTCCCCAACCCCTCCTTACCAGTAAGGAGGGGCTTTTTCTCTTTTCTCCCCCTCTTACTGGTAAGAGGGGGATGGGGGGAGATAAGGGTGCCAGCTACAAATGTTCCTTAATCCTTTTCAACACCGCCTGCATATCCGTCAGTTCCTCGTTTTTTATCCTGAGAACCCGCAGGCCTTTTGCTTTTAGTATCTCATCGCGGTGATAGTCGCGGTCCTTCTGATAATCGTGTATGCGGCCATCGACCTCGACTGCAAGTTTGGAGGAGGCGCAGTAAAAATCAGGAATAAAGAAGAAGTGCTCGTTGTGGACGGATTCATATATAATGGGATGTTGCCTGAGGAATCGTTTGCCGAGTAGTTGATCTTTCCTGATATATTGCCAGAGGTGCTTTTCTTCAGGAGTGGGGTTGTTTCTGAACTTCCGTGCGATCTCTTTGAGTTCGGAGTATTTCATGTTGTTTACGTTATCTTCCCCCTAGCCCCCTTC
>DAIRDK010000088.1:8780-10318 GCA_036796175.1 Bacteroidales bacterium
TTATCTTCCCCCTAGCCCCCTTCTTACTGGTAAGAAGGGGGAACACGTGCTACCTAATTCTCCCCCTCTTACTGGTAAGAGGGGGGAACACTTCTTTAAATACTTTTGTTCTCTCACCCATCTTCCCAGTCACGGAATTAGTTATTCTTACAGTTTGGTCAATGGTTTGAAATTATAGGAAAACACCTTCTGACGGATCTTATCAAGTATTTCCAAAGATTCATTGGGTATGCAAATCCAGTTCGTATGCCGATCAATGTGTTTGAGCCGGCCATGGATCACTTTTCTGATAAACACCCTTCCAATATTATAACAAGAATAATTCGCATTATTAAAGAATGAGAAAATGGACTCATTTGAATAACCATTCTCTGCAAGCAGGGTCTTGGATACTTCGAGAATGATGACAGGTCGTACTGTTTCTATCGTATTAGTGCCCCCAGCTAATACAGCAGGTTCATAGCCTTCCACATCAATAAAAATGGCTTTAACATGACTGAATTCATGAACGTATTTGTCCAGGGGATAAACCGGAACAGAAATCGATTTTCCTTCTTCTGTCTTGATGTTATCATGAATCTTTCCCATTCCCGAGAAATTTACCGGTGGCAAAATAAATGATTGAAATGCCTCGTGGCTGCCCAAAGCCACAGGATAAATGATAACCGACAGGTTTGGGTTGAGTGCACAATTTTTCTTTAATTCTACCAGGTTTGATGAAAGAGGTTCAAATGCATGAACGGTACCCCTCTCGCCACAGATGTCGCCAAATCCAATTGTTTCCGTCCCAATGTTTGCTCCTATTTCAATAAAATCAAGTTTTGGCATGGATGAATAATACTCAGAGATGGCTTTAGCTATCACCAGATTTCGCCAATCGAAAAAGCCATGGATGGCAAAGCAATAGCAGTGCAGGTCTGAAGTTATGCCTGAAAATACTGATCCTGTGACACTGGGTCTCGTAAACACTTCCGGATTCTGAATTGCCCGTTTAAAAGGGAAAACAAATTCTCTGAAATATTCTGCCAATAGGGGGGGGAGGATGGTTGACATCCTTCCGGCCAATGAAGATAATTTCATATTTAGATGTTAGGATGTTTGTATGAGATCCATGATATATTCCTGATAGTCTTTATTGATCCGATCCCACCTGAATGTTTCTCGAAGGTAATATCCGTTTTGACCAATTTGTGATATTTTCCCTGGATTCGGAAATAACTCCAGAAAGACTTTGCAAAGGTCATGTTCATCATTGAACAGGATCCCCGTTTCCCGGTCAACAATGATATCCTTGGCAATGCCTGTAGGCCTTGATATTGTACACAGGCCTGCTACAAATGGCTCGGCTATGCAATACCCGAAAGTTTCATTATTAGAAGGGATAACCGCCAAATCGCATATCTTGTACAGTTCCAGAATTTCTTTTCGGGGAAGTTGTCCTGGAAATTTGACGATATCCCCGAGATTATTCACATTAACCAGTTCAATCATGGTTTGTTTTAAGGGGCCTTCGCCGGGTAAATAACACGTTATTTTTC
>DAIRDK010000089.1:0-10230 GCA_036796175.1 Bacteroidales bacterium
CATTGCCATGAAGGTCTCGGGCAAGGGATTCCGGCAGGTTTTTGAGAGCAATGGCGCATTCGAAGGATCCGGTGACCAGGATCATTCCATGATCTCGCTGTTCTGGAGCGTCTCCTCCCTTCTGGGTCCGCTGAATGAGTATATCAGCCGGATGATGGGCCGGTTTGAGATCCATGACGGGGGAGAGGACCCCGTACTGCACCTGGTCAGGAATGCCTATGCCGAACGGAGCAAATCAGAAAAGGCGGTCCTGCAGGTGCTTTGTTTTGGCCACCGGGCAGGGATCATGCTCCCGCTGCTTTGGATCATGGGAAGTGTCAATTCCTATGAGTACCTGAAATGCTTGTCTGCGATCCGGGCTAACGGTCTGCTGGCAAAAATGGAACGGGTAGCCAAAGCGTCGCGTGCGCTTTTTGGTACAGGGTGGATGGCTGAAACCGATGACCCGTCAGGGGAGGAGGAACAGCTGAGAAGAGATCTTGGAGTCGCTTCTGATTTTCTTTCCGTCATGAAAGTTCCTTCGGAGACCGGGCACGATCTTTCAGCCCTGATCTCTGCCGGGGAGAGTGCCACGCTTGAATTCAAATCCACGTTGAGGTGGGATCTGCGGGCCGGGAAGACCAATCCTGCCATTGAACGGGCGTCGTTGAAAACGATCTCGGCGTTCCTGAATACAGATGGAGGCATCTTGCTGATCGGGGTGAGAGATGACGGTTCGATTGAAGGGATCGAGTCCGACAAGCTGGCAAATGATGATAAGTTCCTGCTCCATTTCTGGACCCTCGTCAGGACCTGCTTCGGAAGGGAAGTGAGTCCGTATATCCGGACCGACCTGGTCACGGCCGGAGAGAAGACAGTGTGCATCGTCACTTGTTCGCGTTGCGATTACCCGGTATTTCTGAATCAGCCCGGATTCCCGGAAGAATTTTACATCCGGGTGGGCCCCAGCACCAATGCGCTGGCGGTCAGCGAGGCGTTGAAATATATCGGGGACCGGTTTCCGGTCATGGGTTGAACGGGCCTGAGTAATGGGTGCCGAAAGGATCCAGGTACCCTGTGTTGTAAATCCCGTAAGGGTCGTAGAAATAAGGCCCTTCCATCCGGATGTAATGAAATCCGGCCTGGATGGTGGCATTGGACCCGATCCGGTACTGGATGTCGAATGAAGCCCCTTTAAAGTTGCGCGTGGAATAAGGATTATTCGGGTCGCTGCCGGTCAGGGGGACATCTGCATAAAGGCTCCCGCTTAATTGTAAATTCTTGCCAACCAGATACTGCCCCTCGGCATAGAGCAGGGCGTGAGTGAAATTGCCGTCGAGTGAGGACCCGCTCTCAAAGCCATACCCGTAAACCGGCTGAACCCCGAACATCGTGGTGTTGATCAGGCTGATGCCTGCATTCACGCGGAAGCGCTTCGAGGGCTGCCAGGTCATGTGCGGGGAAACGAACGTGCTGAAGCTTGAACCGTATTTGCCGGCAAAGGTCGCCGAGGTTCCCAGCTGGACGCCCCAGTCCACTTTTTTCGGGAGGCCCGGTACTTCCACCCGGTTCTTCAGCCCGAGGGTATCAGAGGGGGGAAATGACCCGATCTCCGTTACCTGGGCCGATGCCGCAACGGCAAGCATTAACCCTGTTGCCAGGCTGAATAATTTCTTCATCACGATACAAAGTTACTAAATATTATCCGCTTGTGAAAGTTGATCCGGGACGTAGAGCACCTGGTTTTCCGTAAACCGCATCCCCACAAAATGCAGGGATACGAAACGGACCAGGATGTTTTCCGCTTTCTGGCGGCTGATCCCTGCGGTGCGGGCGAATTTGGATAAGGTAATGGAAGGATTCTCCGCGAGATATTTCATCAGGACCCGTTCCGGTTCGGTAATGTGCAGGGAGATGCCCGTGTTCCTTTTCTCGTTCTTCCATACACGCAAAAGCACCCGGTTGGCCGGAAAATTCTGATCCCCGGCCCGGATATAAGCGATCCAATGCCCTTCCCTGGATTCAGCCTGGTGCGGTTTCTGATCGCTTTTGCGGATAGTGACCTCAAGCACCGTTTTTCCGTTCACATTCCATTCCCTGAATTCAAATGGTACGGGTGGCTTGCAGTAGATACCGGCGGCGGCTTCAAGCATGAAGTACTCTTCATCGGACCGTACCCCGGCGATGGCCCCGTTATCCTTAACCCCGATCAGCAGCCTGCCGCCATCGGTATTGGCAAAGGCAACCAGGGAGCGGGCGATCTTGCGTGCATCGGCGATCTCGAACTTGAAATCGAGCTGCTGATGCTCTCCTTCGGCGATGAGCCTGTGGATGTGGTCCTTCACGGCTGCATGGGACCGTTTTGGGATCAGGCGATAAAGGTCATGTTATCCCTGGCCGTGATCTTCTCGCAGTAATGGCAGCGAAGCCTGAGCTCGGTCTTGTCGATCACATCGAACTGCGTGGGGATCGCTTCATGGTTTGTGATGCAGTTGGGATTGAAGCATTTGACGATCTTTTCAACCCGGTCGGGCACCGACACCTTCTTTTTTTCCACAACGGCAAAGTTTTTGATCACGATCAAGGTGGCGGAGGGCGCCACCAGGGCGATCTTGTTGATCTCGTCCGGGGCGAAGAACTTGTTCTTCACTTTGATGATCCCTTTATTCCCCATCTTCTGGCTTTCCAGGTTCGTTCCGAAGAGCACCTGGTTCCCGATGGAGGCCAGTCCCAGGATATTGATGACATGGAATACGCTGGCGGAGGGGATATGATCGATCACGGTCCCGTTCTCGATGGCGGAGACCTTCAGCTCTTTTCTTAACACTTCTTTTTCCATTTTCTTCGGATTTGATTATTCGACAACACCCAGGATGGCAGCCAGTATGGCCTGTCTGACGTAAACTCCGTTCAGCGCCTGGGTGAAATAGTAAGCCTGCGGGTTGTCGTCCACATCCACGGTGATCTCGTTCACGCGTGGCAGCGGGTGAAGCACCTTCAGATTGGGTTTAGCCGTTTCCAGCATGCTGTTCCTGAGTATGTATGAGTTCTTGACCTTCTCGTACTCCATCGGGTCCTGGAACCGCTCTTTCTGGATCCTGGTCATGTAAAGGATGTCCACCTTCGGGATGACTTCAAGAATATCGGTGTACTGGTAATAGGCAAGATTTTTCTCCTTGATGTGCAGTTTGACGGAGCTGGGAAGCTTTAATTCCTGGGGAGATACGAGGTGGAAGGTCGTGTTGTAATTACAGAAAGCCATGGTCAGCGAGTGAACTGTACGGCCGTATTTCAGGTCGCCGACGAAGCCGATATTCAGGTTGTCGAGTGTCCCCTGGGTTTTACGGATCGAGTATAGGTCAAGCAATGTCTGGGTGGGATGCTGGTTGGCCCCGTCGCCGGCATTGATGATTGGGACGCTGGAAACTTCGCTGGCGAAGCGGGCACTGCCTTCCCGGGGATGCCGCATGATGATGATATCGCTGTAATTGGCGACGGTCTTGATCGTATCGCGTAGTGATTCTCCTTTCTGGGTGCTGGAGCTGCTGGAATCTGAGAAGCCGATGACCTGTGCTCCGAGCCGGGAGGCAGCGCTTTCAAAGCTGAGGCGGGTTCGCGTGCTGGGCTCGAAAAAGAGGGTCGCGACGACATATTCCTCCAGGATTCGCTGGCGCGGATTCCGTTCAAAGGCCCCGGCCAGGTCAAGGATCCGGAGGTGTTCTTCGCGCGTGAAATCGTTGATGGACACTAAACTTTTATTTTTCATTGACGGCGTTTTTGAATTAAACAAATATAAAAAAAAGGCCGCTGGAAAACGGCCTTTTTCAATTTATTTGGTTTTGATCTTGTGTTTCTTGACGAAATCGGTGAGGATCATCTCCAGGTCGGGTGATCCGATCTCCTGGAGATCGTAATAAACCCGGGTATTCGGCTTTTTGATCTTCACGAGGCGGTTCAGGTCGATCGGCGTGGCGATCACGACCGAATCGCACCTGGTCTTGTTGATGGTCGCTTCGAGGTCCTTCACCTGCTGATCGCCATATCCCATGGCGGGAAGCAGGGTGCCGATGTTCGGGTAGAGCCGGAAGGTCTCAGCCAGTTTGCCGACTACATAGGGGCGCGGGTCGACCATTTCGCCGGCACCATATTTCTGAGCGGCAACCACCCCGGCACCGATCTTCATTTCGCCGTGAGTGAGCGTCGGGCCATCCTCGATCACCAGCACTTTCTTGCCGCGGATGACGGTGGGATCATCCACGCGGATCGGTGATGCAGCATCCACTACGAGGGCTTTAGGGTTGATCTTGCGGATGTTCTCCCTGACGATGTTTATATTTTCGGGGTATGCGGAATCGATCTTGTTCAGAACAACCACATCGGCGATCCGCAGGTTCACTTCACCCGGGAAGTAGCTGACTTCGGCTCCGGGACGGTGAGGATCGGCAACTGTTACCATCAGATCAGGCTTGTAGAACGGAAAATCATTGTTACCACCGTCCCACAGGATCACATCGCAGCCTTTGGGATCTTTTTCAGCAGCACGCAGGATAGCTTCATAATCCACCCCGGCATAGATCACGTTACCCCTGACCACATGCGGTTCGTACTCTTCCATTTCTTCGATAGTGCACTTGTGCTTTGCAAGGTCAGCCACCGTCGCAAAACGCTGTACCTTCTGGGCAACCAGATCGCCATAAGGCATAGGATGACGGACAGCAACCACCTTGAGTCCTTTTTTCATCAGGATCTCGATGATCCGGCGTGAGGTCTGGCTCTTCCCGCAACCGGTCCTGGTGGCGCCGACGGCAATCACCGGTTTGGTGGACGGGATCATGGTCTGCTGGGGACCGATCAGAAGGAAATCGGCACCTGCCGCATGCACAAGGGCGCTTAGGTTCATGACACGCTGGTACGGAACATCACTGTAAGCGAAATTGCAGATGTCCACTTTGTGTTTCCGGATCAGCTCAGGGAGCTGTTCTTCTGCGAAAATAGGAATCCCTTTAGGATAGAGTTTTCCGGCGAGCTGGGCCGGGTATTTTCTCCCGAAGATGTCGGGAATCTGTGCAGCGGTAAAAGCAACGACGTTAAAGTCGGGGTTGTTCCGGTAATAGGTGTTGAAGTTGTGGAAATCCCTGCCGGCCGCTCCGATGATGATCACATTCTTTTTCATTCTGATCTCCTTTGTTATGTTTTGTTTGGAATTTCTATGCAGAAGGGAAGATTTTTGCTGCAAACTTATTGATTTTTTAGCAACTGAGCAAATCGGACACCGGAAGGGTCACTAAAAACTGATGAAACCGGGCGCGCTTCGCAGAATTCCCTTACATTTGCAGAAAAGTCAGCAGATGATCGAGGAACGGATAGCAGGGAAATGTGCCGGGGCGATCCTTTCGCTTTACGGCAAACAGACAGCCCCTGAGTCCATCGGGATCCAGAAAACAAAAAAAGAGTTCGAAGGGGATTTTACCGTTGTTGTGTTCCCCCTGACTCGCCTTTCAGGTAAGTCGCCGGAAGCAACGGCCAACGAGATGGGAAGCTACCTGCAATCAACCCTGGATGAACTCGCCGGGTTCAACGTGATCAAGGGATTCCTGAATCTCTCCCTGAAAGATGATTTCTGGATTCAGTTCCTCGGAGAGACGTACCGGGAACCTGAATATGGCCGCCATCCGCTGAAACCGGATCAACCGGTCGTGCTCGAATACTCTTCTCCGAATACCAACAAGCCGTTGCACCTGGGGCATGTCCGAAACAATCTCCTGGGGTATTCCCTGGCACGTATCCTGCAGGCAGGCGGGTACCGGGTCGTTAAAGTCAACCTGGTCAATGACCGGGGAATTCATATCTGCAAATCCATGCTGGCTTATGAAACCTGGGGACAGGGAGAAACTCCGGGGTCCACCGGCATGAAAGGGGATCATCTTGTTGGAAAATACTATGTGATCTTTGAAACGCATTACCGTGAAGAAGTCCGGGACCTCGTCAGCCAGGGAATTTCCGAAGAGGAAGCGCTCCGCCGGGCACCGCTGATCCTTGAGGCTCAGGAGTACCTCCGCAAGTGGGAAGCGAGGGATGAGCGGATCATAGCCCTGTGGCAAAAAATGAACGGATGGGCCTATGAAGGCTTTGATGCGACCTACACCCGTCTCGGGGTTGATTTCGACAAGGTCTACCACGAAAGTGATACTTATCTGCTGGGGAAGAAGCTGGTGGAGGAGGGGTTGAACAAGAAGGTGTTCATCAGGCGCGAGGACGGGAGCGTGTGGGTGGATCTGTCGGACCGCGGTATGGATGAAAAACTGCTGCTTCGTGCTGACGGTACGTCGGTATACATCACACAGGACCTGGGAACGGCTCAATTGAGATATGACGACTTCCATCCCTCGAAGATGATCTATGTCGTAGGGAATGAACAGAATTATCATTTTGATGTGCTGAAGATCGTCCTTGAAAAACTAGGCAAGGAATACGCTCCTGTGATCTACCACTTGTCCTATGGGATGGTCGAACTGCCTCACGGTAAAATGAAATCACGGGAAGGAACCGTGGTGGATGCGGATGACCTCATGGACGAAATGTACGCCACAGCCGAATTGACGACCAGGGAACTGGGGAAGGTCAATGATTTTCCGCCCGATGAAGCGTCCCGCCTGTTCACTATGCTGGGACTCGGCGCATTGAAATACTTCATCCTGAAAGTCGATCCGAAAAAGAACATGTTGTTCGATCCGAAAGAATCGATCGACTTTAACGGGAATACAGGACCCTTCATCCAGTATACTCATGCCCGGATCATTTCGTTGCTGAAGAAGGCTGCCGATACGGGACTGTTCCCCGGCGAAACGGGATCCGAGGTCGAACAGCCCGCGATTCTGCCGCAGGAGAAGGAGATCCTAAGGATCCTGCATCAATATCCTGCTGTCGTGGAAGAGGCCGGGAGAGAACTGAGCCCGGCTCTCGTGGCCAATTATGTGTATGAACTGGCCAGGGAGTACAATACGTTTTACCAGGAAGTGCCTGTGCTTCGCGAAGAAGACCGGGGGAAGGCCATTCTCCGGCTCCGGCTTTCGGAACTGACTGGCAGGGTGATCAGATCGGCCATGCAATTGCTCGGAATCGAAGTGCCTGACCGGATGTAACGTCCTGTTAACGGCTCTTGACGAATTTTACATCGGAAACACCTGCGTCGGTGACCACGTGCATAACGTATAACCCGGCTTGAAATTTACTGATATCGATGCATGTTTCGTTCCCTGAGTACACGATTTTACCCATAATGTCGGAAACGGTGACCTGCGAGATCATCCGGGATGACCGCAGGCAGACTCTTTCCGTCGCCGGGTTGGGAATTGCCAACAATCCGTTTTTGCCGCCTTCGTCGATCCCGACACCGACCACATCCAGTGAAACGGGGATATCCACCTGGGGATTCAGCGGATCGTTGCTGAGGTACCTGAGCGTGGCGTGATATTGCCCCGGTGTGAGCGATGACGCATCGAAGTTCACGCTCACGGGCAGGGTGTTCCCGGTACCGATGGTATCTGAAAGCGGATCAGCTGAAAGCCACTGAACCGATGGTACTCCCTCCAGGTTGGCCCTGATGTTCCAGTTGTACGAAAACCCGGGCCAGTTGGAGAGGTGCACCCACCCGCCTCCTGTATTCAGGAAATCCCCGTTGGGGTTAAGCGGTCCTGCATCAACACCTGGGATATAGATCCCGGGATCAGTCTGCGTAAAAGTATATGCGACCCAAATGTCTTCACCCGTGATCATGACCGGATTTGACAGGACGATGGTATCCCAGCCTCCGCCGGCCGGCGTGAAGCTTTCCGTGGTCAGCAGCGTACCGGGTTGCCCTTCGTTGCCCATGCCGAAAATACGGACCGTAAAATTATTCGGGCCGGAATTCAGGTTATCCACGAACACCTCGACCGATTTCAGTTCCATTCCTGCATAGGGAAGCGTCATATCATTGGGGAAACGTGCAGCAACAGTTACCGTCACCGGCGGAGCGGACCAGCCGATGGAGATGTAATGATCCCCGTCGTAGTGCAGTTTGACACTGTCGTCGCTGCTCCCGGGATTCAATACACGCGGGTTATCTGCATCATAAATAATATTGATGTCATAGGTGAGGTCGCTGACCCCGGTATTGTCAACGGTCATGGGTTCCTGCCCGGTGGAACCGGTCACGACCGATGTGGCGATGGATGACGGTTCCAGTTCAATGGTGGGATGGGCCCCGGTGGGCAGTTCCGTGTAGGTCACATCATCGATATAGGCCTGCGGGGATTCGTTGGATCCAGAAACGGCATAGGCTCCGAAATCAACGGATCCCAGCTGTTTGGTACCGGTAGTGTAGTAGATCTGGTAACTGAACGGCCAGTCGTGGATGAATGTCCCGTTGATATACAGACTGATATAATTGACATCCAGGTCGATGTTTTGCCTGACCTCAAACCAGGTATCCTTCGGATAGGTCCCGTAATAGGTCTGGCCGCCGGTCGTCAGTTCGAATGTGCCGTCGGCCCTGAAAAAAATATGCATGGCATATTCGATCCCGGGCGTTTCGAAGTGCTGGATGTTGTAATACCCGCACTTCCCCGATTCGATGTACATCCACCATTTGAGTTCATAGGCCCCGGTGAATTTATCCCCGAGAAGCAGCAATCCGTCGGTCGGACCTCCGACCGTATCGATTGAAGCTGCCTGGACTCCGCTGAGGCTGTATGTGCTTTTCACCTGGATATCCTCGCTGCTGCCGGGCAGACCTGACCAGGTGCCCCACCAGGTTGGGTTTTCGACAGCCAGATAACTGTTCAGCGGATAGGATTCCATGTTGTCCTGGTAGAGGACGGTCTGTGCAAAGCCGGAGAGGCAGGCACAGAGGATGATGATTAAAACAGCAGGGATCGTTTTCATAACAGGCTGGGTTTGCAGATCAAAAATACGATAAAAAAAGAGGCCGTCGTAATCGGCGGCCTCTCTGATCATGCTGAAAAAGATTACTTCTTCACGAATTTCGTGTTTGCTGTACCTTTCTCAGTAACGGTCTGAATGAAATAGACGCCATTGGCCAGTCCGCTGATATCGATGCTGCCCGCAGCGCCGTTGTAAACGACCTTGCCGCTGAAGTCACTGATCGAGACGCTCCTGATCTTGTCATTCGCAGTGACATTGATCACGTCTTTTGCGGGATTCGGGTAGATGGCCACACCCAGTTTTCCGGCTTCGTCGATACCTACACCGGCAACGGTAAAGGTAACAGGCACATCAAGCATGTCATTGACCGGGTCGTTGCTGATGAACCGTACGACTGCATTGTAGGTTCCGACGGTCAGGTCAGTAGCATCGCAGGTCACGTCAACCGGGAGGTTGTTGCCCGGGGTAATGGTGCCGGTTGTCGGGTTGACGGTGCACCACTGCGGGATCGGCGTGCCTTCCAGGTTGGCGCGGATGTTCCAGTTGTAGGGGAGTGCCGGGTTGTTGGAGAGGTGGCTCCAACCTACACCGGTGCTCAGGTAATCGCCGTTGATATTGAAATTGGTGCCGTCGTCGCATCCGGGGATGTAAATACCGGCATCTGCCTGTGTGAAGGTGTAACCAACCCAGAGGTCATCACCCGTGATGGGGACAGGGGTGGTCAGGGTCACAACATTCCAGTCCTGGCCTGTCGGGGTGAAGTCCTGGCTGTAGATAAGTGAACCCGGTTCATAGATATCACCGTCTTTATAGACTTTGAGGGTGCAGGTGTTGGTGCCGGCATTCAGGTCATTGATATAAAGTTCGACCGAAACCAGGTTCATGCCTGCGTAAGGAACGGTCATGGCATTCGGGAACCTGGCGGCTACGGTCACGGTGATGGGATTTGAACTCCAGCCGATTGCTGAAGCGTTGTCCCCATCATAGTGCAGCTGCGCGGTGGCGTCGCTGGTATTGGGGCTGCCGCCGTTTGTTGCTGTGGCTGAGGTATGGGTCAGTGTCCGTTTCACTGCATAGGTAGCAGGAGCGGGGTTCACCGGGGTGGATTTCAGGATGTCCAGGTCATAGATCACATTCGTGCTGAATACGAGATCGGCCTGGCCGGTATTGCTGACCGTCATAGGAACAACAGAGCTGCCGCCGGCAACCGCCCAGGTATCAATGCTGGTAGGATCCAGCGAGATCGTGGGGTTCATGGCTGCAGTGGTTTCCGAATAACTGACATCGTCAAAATAGTAACCGGCTGTTTCGCCTGAACCGGAGAGT
>DAIRDK010000090.1:0-10199 GCA_036796175.1 Bacteroidales bacterium
CCGTTATCTCGATATGGGAACCCTGGCCACGATCGGCAGGCACCGGGCGGTTGCCGATCTCCCGTTCCTTCGCACCCAGGGGGTGTTCGCCTGGTTCCTTTGGATGGGCGTACACCTGGTGCGCATTACAGGATTCCGCAACCGCCTGATCGCCTTTTCCGACTGGATCTGGAACTACTTCACCTATGCCTTCACGTACCGGATCATCGCCAGGCCGAATTCCCGGGTCAGTGCGCCACGATGATCTTGCCGCAGGCCGCCTGGATTCCGGTGTTGATCTTATAATAGTAGCATCCTCCCGACAATCCGCTTACATCCACAGCCACTTGTTGTTTGCCAGCCGCAAAGTCCTTGTCTGTTATCACACTCACCACCTGCCCGTAAGTATCCACCAGCGTGATGTTCACATGGGCAGCAGCAGACAGGTTGAACCCGATCGTCATTTTTGTGCTGCAGGGATTGGGATACACATTCAGGTCGAGGGTAACCGCATCCTGCCCGGAAGGCGGGATCCCGACGGTACTGTATTCCGCATCCCAGGTAGCCATCCCAAACCCGCCCGGCCGGTCTCTGATCCAAACGTGTCCAACCTGGGTGTAGACCGGGTTGATCTCGACTTTCGGGAACGGATTTACGAGGTTTGCGAACTGGTTGTAGCCGCTGTTGATCCAGATCCAGCTGCTCGGTGTCGCCAGGTCCTGGTATTGCACCACATAGGGCAGCATTTGGGTCGTTGAATCGCACCAGGTGACCAGGAAATTGTTATATGACGGGTCAAAGGTGATGTCCGCTTCAAAATCGTTATCGAAGGTATTTGAGATATCGAGTCGGGTCCAGGGGCCGGGGGTGGTTCCCGCCGATGTTTTATTGTACATTCCGATCACGTCGTAATCCAGGCCGTTTGCCGCATAATCCCGGTCGAACAGGACGATGGAGGTAAAATTGCTCGCATCATTGTCCCATAGGTTGTGCTGGCAGCTCACGACAGGATTTTTCGTCAGGTTCTCAGAAGAGCCGGCCAGGTCATCAAGCCGTGTCGGAGGCAGCCAGTCGCTGTAAAAATAGGGATTGGAGTTGGACACCCAGACCTGTCCGGTCCTGGCCCCGAAGCTTTTCTGTTCCCATGCGGCCATGTACCGGCCGTTGAACCACAGGGCGCAGGTTCCGATGGCCAGGCTGATCTGGTTCATGTACATCCCGGTAACCGCCACTGTTTTCCTGTTGTTCCAGTTAGTTCCGGCATCCGGCGAAGAGATGAAGATCAGGCTGTCGGTAGAAGGAGAATATCTCGAAAAGAGCAACCCCAGACTGTAGGGCGATGCCCCGTACGAGGGGAATTTGTAGTCGGATACGATTTTGACGTCATAGATCTGGTAGGCGGAGGACTCATAAAAAACCTCGCCGATGAATGCCCCTGTGGTCGCGTTGTATTTATCCACGTAAACCACCCAGGTGGATGACGACGGGAAATAGGCAATGCCCGCCTGGAACAGGGTCAGGTCGGCCGTTGAGCTGCCGCAAACCACCAGGTCAACGGCCACGTTGGAGTAACCGTCGAATACGTTCCCGTTGAGATAGGACCAGGTTTCGCCATCATCCTCGGATTTAAAGATATTGTATCCGGCACTAGTTCCCTGTATCACTTTATGAACCTCATAGGCCCAGCCGTTAAACGCGATGGAGAGATTGGCCCCTGTCTGATCCTGGGCGGCGTTGTCATCGATGATGATGTCCGTGGCATACAGCAGCGGGTTCGCCGGTTTTACAGGCATTCCGCCCTGATGGGCCGGTTCAGCCTGTGCATAGGTGCATGTGACTCCAATGGCAAGGAGCCCAACCAATAGCGTAAAGATTTTTTTCATAATGAATCTGTTTTAGTGGGACATAACATGCTGTCATATGTCCGAAATTTACGATAAAACGACCGAAAAAGCAAGGATTACTTCCTCTTTTTTACGGGGCTGGAAGGTATTTATTAGGGAAAGTTATCAACAACCGTGTTCAGATCCCGGCAATCAGGGCCCGTACGGCACCTCGGTAAAGTTCAGCAAGAGAGGAAACATGACCAGGATATATTGCCGTGCAGCGGAGGTGTCCGGTTTGATATCCGGGTAGAAGTAACTGTTCAGCATTTCGTCTGATTCATAAATCTTGCCGTCTTCAAAGTAAGCATGCAGCCGGCAGGAAACCAGCAGGTAATCATTCTCATTGTCGAATGTGAACGGGTACGGCTGTGGGCAGTAGACTCCGTTTGCCAGGTAACTCAGCGTGCCGGTCGGTCCCTCCGGCAGAAATGCCGAATTGTAGGTCACCGTGAAGGTTACCTCATCGGGACAGTCCATTTTGGTGACGGTCCCGCTGAATACCACTTTAGAGGCGGCGTAAAAATAATGGGAGTCCGGCAGGTCATAGCCGGGTGCCGAAAAGAGCAAATAGACGATGGGTTCCTGAGGATCCATCCGGGTCAGCTCACATTGTTCATTGCCGTTCTGATTTTTATCACAGGCTGCAAGCAGGATCATCAGGACCCACAGGAATAACGGCGACGCCAGGCCTTGTTTGTTCATCCGGACCGGATTGATCTGATAAAGATAGGGAAATTAGGGAATCAAGTCAATGGTTTGGGTTTTTGATGTGGTCAACCCGTAATTCGAAATTCGTAATTTAATTCTTCTTTCGTCTCTCGTAATTCGCAATTAACAACAAAGCCGCTCCCGCGGCTTTGTTGTCCGTACCCCGGGCGGGACTTGAAGATGGTTGTATCTATCTGGTTTTTAGTCATTTAGAAAGAAGTGGGAAAGTTCAACTGGTCCAGATCAAGGGGTTTTGTGTACGCAATTTACACTCATGACCGTAAACGATTTAAAGTCTCCACGGGTATAAAAATCCCCGACAAGTTTTGGGACAAAAATGTTCTCTCCAAGCGGGTTCCCAACTATTCAGAGAAGGTCGCTATCCTGGAATCAGTGATGAGCGAATTGATGGAAACTATAGTTCGGGTCCGCGGCAAGGGGCTTCATCCCACGATAGAAAATGTACGCAAAGAATTTCGCAAAGTTCCCGTTGTTCTAAACGAATCTTTCACCTACCCCCAGTTTTGTGTACTCTACCTCAAGTTCAAGTCCAGTAAAGTGTCTCCCCGATCGATCACTAACATCAAACAAATGTTTCGGGTTTTGGACAGTTATTGTGAGGAATTCAATTACCAGTTTGCTCCCGAAAGTTTCGACCGAGGAGAGTTCGAGCGTTTCGAGATGTACCTTGCACAAAAATTGCTGCTTAATGACAATACCGTGGCAAAGCATGTTCACATGCTCAAGGCTTTCCTGCGGTGGGCATACCCTGATATGAAGAAGGACTTTATTAACCATAAGGAATTCGACGGTGAAGTCATTTACTTGTTAGAAGGCGAGCTATCCCTTTTGATCAATGCCGATCTCTCAGGTCACTATGAGAAGGTCCGTGACTTGTTTGTGTTCCTTTGCGTGACCGGTATGCGATATTCCGATTCCCAGCGAGTGGATCCTGCCTGGATAGAAGAGGGTGTATTCAGGTACCGGCAAAAGAAAACAGGCGGTATTGCCATGCCTGCGGTGTTCCAGACAGCAGAAGCTATCCTGGTAAAGTACGAAGGGAAAGCACCACGAATGACAGATCAGGCATTCAACCGCAGTCTAAAGGAACTATTCAAGAAACTTAAACTTGACCGTCCGGTTGAAACCTCCGAAGTTTCATGTGGCAGACGAGCCTATCATATCTTACCTCTGTCCACCGTGGTCACATCCCACGTAGGACGAAAAACCTTCATTACCACCTGTTTGAACAAGGAAATCCCATTGCAGGATGTAATGCGTATGTCCGGGCACTCGGACTACCGTGCGATGAAACCGTACATGGCTATTTCAAAGGATCATATTAAGGAAGTCGCTAGGAAATGGGAAATTTGATCAACAGCAATGGAACCCAACCTGATTTGGGTGTGTAAAAAATTTTGGATTTGTCTTTCCTTCATCGTATATTTCGGAGTTATATGTATCAAATAGGTACGATGAAAAAAATCTATTCTCTTCTCTTGATACTGTTCGCTGGGGACATCGTCAATGGTCAATCCAACCTGCCTTGTATTCCCTGCCTTCCGCAGGGCATCACTTTCACAACACAATCGCAGATTGATAGTTTTCAAATCAATTATCCCAACTGTACACAGGTTGAAGGGAACCTGAGAATAAGCGGGAACGATATTACTAACCTAAATGGATTAAGTGGATTGACATCAATTGGTGGTAACTTTTTTATTCTCAGTTGCCACAATCTTTCAAGCCTGACTGGATTGAACAATGTCAATTCCATCGGAGGGGATTTTATATTAAGTGACAACGAATCTTTGACCAGTATGTCGGGTTTGGATACCCTTTCCTCTATTGGGGGTTACCTTTCTCTTGATTATAACATTGGTCTGACCAGCTTGACTGGATTGGACAATCTCGTTTCCATAGGTGAGGATTGTTTTATCAGTTTTTGTTTTTCTTTGACCAACCTGACAGGACTGGGAAGTCTAAATTCAATTGGTGGGGGTCTATACATTTCATCTGACACTTCTCTTGTCAGTCTTTTAGGAATGGACTCACTTACAACATTTGGGAACCTATTGATTTCCTATTGTAATGCGCTTACATGTATGGATGGATTGAATTATATCAGTTCCATAACAGGAGCCATTGAATTATACGGTAACAATAGCCTGTCAAACTTGGCAGGGCTGGAGAATCTTTATTCCATTGGTGGCTGGCTTTATGTCAATTCTAATCCCGTCCTAAATAGTCTATCTGGATTAACCAATGTGAATTCCATTGGGCAAATTTTTATATGTTCAAACAACAGCTTGACAAACATAATAGATCTGATGAATGTAAATTCAACGGGAGGGAACCTCGTAATTTGTGATAATAACAACCTGACCAGTCTATCGGGATTGGATAATATTGAACCAAATTCCATAGTATCCCTGACAATAAGCTATAATGCTGTTTTATCATCTTGTGCTGTTGCTGGCATATGCGAATATTTGGCGAGCCCCAATTGCATTGTTGATATAAGTAATAATGACACGGGTTGTAGCACTGTTGAAGAAGTGAAAGATTCTTGCGGAATAACTTCTGTTTCTTATTTGAATCCCGAATCATTACTGAACATTTACCCGAATCCAGCCATAGATAATATCACCCTCGAAACCACATCCAAAGGCTCCCTTTCCATCCATAACATCAGCGGTCAGCTACTGATTCAACATGAAATCACCGAGCAAACCACTACGGTTGATGTAAGCGGACTGAAAAGCGGGGTCTACCTGGTGAAAGTTGTTGGGACAAATAGCACCCAGGTGGGCAAGGTCATCAAACAGTAAGTTTCCGAACAATCAAAACCAAGGGTAAATGTGTACACAATGTGCCCACATAAAATAAAAAAGAAACGGAAACACCTGTCAATCAATCAGATGTTTCCGTTTCCGTACCCCGGGCGGGACTTGAACCCGCACGGCTTTGCAGCCACAGGATTTTAAGTCCTGCGTGTCTACCAGTTCCACCACCGGGGCGAAGAAAGAAAGAGAGTGTGAGTGTGAGTGTGAGTGTGTAGGTGTAAGTGTGGGTGTGGTGTTCGGGTCTGGGGTTTGTGCGTGAGTTACTTTGTCACCCTGTCACCGTGTCACCCTTTCACCTCCCGACAAAAAAACCCTCGAATCGTTGAGGGTCTGGGTTGAGCAGAAGACGAGACTCGAACTCGCGACCCTAACCTTGGCAAGGTTATGCTCTACCAACTGAGCTACTTCTGCGGGGGTTTAAAATTTCAGGCTGCAAAGTTAAAAAAAATCCATTACCCTCATTTCCCCTCCAGCAATTTTTTTATCTCGTTGAGCTTCATCAGAGCCTCAACCGGGGTCAGGGTATTGATCTCGGTATTCAGGATGTCCTCCTTGATCTGTTGCAGCAACGGGTCGTCAAGCTGGATGAAGCTGAGCTGGAAGTCGGAGGTCGATGGATGGGGGACGGAGTGCTTACTGCCCCCTGCCCCCTGCCCCTTGCCCCCTGCCCTGTACGTCTCCTCCAGCTGCCCCAGCATCTCATTCGCGCGTTCGATCACGGACTGCGGCATCCCCGCCATGCGGGCCACATGGATCCCGAAGCTGTGCTCGCTGCCGCCCGGAAGCAGCTTGCGAAGGAAAATAACCGTATTCTGTATCTCCCTGATCGAAATGTGATAATTGCGTATGCCCTGGAAACGGTTCGCCATCTCGTTCAGCTCATGGTAATGGGTTGCAAACAGCACCTTGGGCTTGAACAACGGGTGCTCGTGGAGGAACTCGGCAATGGCCCAGGCAATGCTGATGCCGTCGTAGGTGCTGGTGCCGCGGCCGATCTCGTCCAGCAGGATCAGGCTGCGGTCGGAGATGTTGTTCAGGATACTGGCGGTCTCGTTCATCTCAACCATGAAGGTGGATTCGCCGGAAGAGATATTGTCAGACGCACCGACCCGCGTGAAGATCTTGTCGGTCATTCCCAAGGTCACCGAATCGGCCGGCACATAACACCCTATCTGTGCCATGAGCACGATGAGCGCGGTCTGCCGCAGCAGGGCCGACTTTCCCGACATATTCGGACCGGTGAGGATGATGATCTGCTGGCTCTTGTCATCCAGGAAGACATCGTTCGGAATATACTGTTCTCCGGGTTTCATCTGCTTTTCGATGACCGGGTGGCGCCCGGCCCGGATGTCGATCTCATAACCGTCGTTAAGCGACGGCCTGACATATTTATTGGTCTCAGCCAGCACGGCAAAGCAGGCCAGCACGTCGATCTTCGCCACCAGCGAGGCATTGAGCTGGATGGGCCGGATATAATCACCCAGGAAGAGGATCAGGTCGCTGTAGATTTTCAGTTCCAGTTCGAGGATCTTTTCTTCGGCACCGAGGATCTTCTCCTCATAGGTCTTCAGTTCGGGTGTGATATACCGTTCGGCATTGACCAGCGTCTGCTTCCGGATCCAGTCGCCCGGAACTTTGTCCTTGTGCGCGTTGGTGACTTCCAGGTAATACCCGAACACATTGGTGAAGCCGATCTTCAGCGAACTGATGCCGGTGCGTTCGATCTCCCGCTGCTGGATCTGCACCAGGTAATCCTTGCCGGAATAGGCCATGTTCCGGAGTTCATCCAGCTCTTCCGAAACTCCTTTCAGGATGATATTCCCTTTCACGGCGAGAGCGGGCGGATCGGGATTGATCTCCCGGGCGATCTTCTCCTGCACCAGGCGGCAGGGATTCAGCTGCTCCCCGATCTTCATCAGTCCCGGATTGTCCGACTCCATGCAGATCTCACGGATCTGCCCAATGCTTTCCAGGGCTTTCTGCAGGTGCACCATCTCCCTCGGGTTGACTTTCCCCACGGCCACTTTCGAGATCAGCCGCTCCAGGTCCCCGGTCTCGCGAACCAGGCGGCGGGCCTGTTCGCAGGATTCCTTATGCCGGATCAGGTACTCGACAATGTCGAGCCGTTCCTCCACCGGCTGCCGGTTCTTCAAAGGCAGGATCATCCAGCGGCGAAGCTGCCTGGAGCCCATCGGGGAGACCGTCTGGTCGAGGATATGCAGCAGCGTCCTGGCATTGTCGTTGGGTGAATCGAGCAGTTCCAGGTTCCGGATGGTAAACCGGTCGAGCCATGCGTAATGGTCTTCCTCGATGCGGCTCAGCTTGCAGATGTGACCCAGTTTGTCGTGCTGGGTTTCGGCAAGATAATGCAGCACGGCACCGGCCGCGATGATCGCCTGCGGCAGGTTATCCACTCCGAATCCTTTCAGCGACGAGGTTTTGAAATGTTTCAGGAGGATGTCTACAGCAAAATCGGAGGTGAAGAGCCAATCGTCAAATGCGCTCAGGTAGAATTTGTTTCCGAAGAGGTCGGTGAATTTCTGGCGGTTGCTTTTCTGCAGGATCACTTCGCTGGGGCGGAAGCTCTGGACGAGCTTGTCGATGTATTCGACCGATCCCTGGGCCAGGTAAAACTCCCCGGTCGAAACGTCGAGCAGGGCGATCCCGGTGACCCTGGGCTCGAAGTGGATCGCGGCGAGGAAGTTGTTCTCCTTCTGTTCGAGGATCTTGTCGTGGTAGGATACGCCGGGGGTGACCAGTTCGGTGACCCCGCGCTTCACGATGGTCTTCGCCAGTTTCGGATCCTCCAGCTGATCGCAAACCGCCACGCGGAGACCTGCCTTCACCAGTTTGGGCAGGTAGAGATCGAGCGAATGATGCGGGAATCCGGCAAGCTCAACATAGGAAGCGGCGCCGTTGGCGCGACGGGTGAGGACGATGCCCAGGATCCCGGAAGCCTTTACCGCATCTTCGCCGAAAGTCTCGTAGAAATCGCCTACGCGGAACAGCAGGAGGGCGTCGGGATAACGCGCCTTGATCGCCGCGTACTGCTTCATCAGCGGGGTTTCGGTGAGGTTCTTCTCTTTGGGCATGAAGGGTTGAAGGCAGGAGACAAAAATAACATAATTTTGGACGACAATTCCCGCAAGTTATGCGCAAGCTCACCATGGCCGAACTGAACCGGATCACCGTCGGGCAATTCCGCGACCGCCCCAAGTGGCCGGTCGTGATCGTGCTCGACAACATCCGCAGCCAGCAGAATACCGGCTCGGTGTTCCGAACCGCCGATGCATTCCGGGTGGAACGGATCTGCCTGTGCGGCATCACGGCCACGCCGCCTCACCGGGAGATCCACCGGGCGGCCCTGGGCGCTACCGAATCGGTCGCCTGGACCTATTATCCCGCCGCCGAAGCAGCCGTCATGGCCCTGAAAAGCGAAGGCTACCGGATTATCGGGCTGGAGCAGACAGACGAAAGTATCAGCCTCGCGTCGTATGTTCCGACGAACGGCACAAAACTCGCCCTGGTCTTCGGGAACGAGGTTTCCGGACTCAGCGAAGGGGTATTGCCACTGCTTGACGACTGCCTGGAGATCCCGCAGTTCGGCACAAAACACTCGTTTAACGTGGCCGTGAGCGCCGGCATCGTGCTCTGGGACCTGTTCATGAAAACAAATATCATCGCAGGTGTAACCTAACGGGAAAATCAGCGTACAAGTAAGATCATAGCGTATTGTTATGGTGGAAATCACACGATTTTCCACTTGTTTATTCGGTTTTTTTAATAATTTTACATTCTGAAAACAGGGCAATTGCACACAATAATCTAATTTTCAATTCATTAATGAATTCATTTGGTTTTATTAGATGGATTGTTTGCTTTTACCCCGAATAATTTAATATATTTGTCTAATCAGTAAACCTATTCATAATCAAAAACCGGAAGTATGAAAAAGTGTTATCATTTGTTGTCAATGGTTCTTATTGCCCTCTTAGTGGCAATGATACCCGTTGTTTCCATCGCAGACAATCCTGTTAAGCAGGATACGACGAAAAAGGAGGAAGCAACTAAGGTAAAAAGTGTTGCCCCCTCGTATAACTACTGGTCGATCCAGGCCTTCGGCGGTCTGATGCAATTCAATGGGGACCTTTCAGATAACCTGCTTTGGAACTTCAAAAGCAGCAAGAACGGAACCTATGGTTATACCGGATCGGGCTACAACTACGGTCTTGCCATCACCAAACAGTTCACCCGCGTGATGGGACTCCGGCTGCGTTTCGCCCACGGACAGTTGCAGAGCGAAGTTTCCGGTAAATATGTCAAGGATCAGACCCCCGGAGCACCGGAAGGGGCCAACACCTTGACCAACGAATGGTTCAGGGCATTCCCCTGGGAAACCGACCTCCAGGTCACCGTCAACTGGCTCAACTGGATCCTCGGCTACAAACCGGAACGGGTTTTCAGCTCTTACCTGATCGCAGGGTTCGGCGTGGACCAGACCATCGGCCACAAAGTTAACACCACCTCCGGTGTTCATGACGCATGGATCGGCCAGCCCGACCAGGCCAACAACGTAGGAAATACCGGCGGGATCTCCAACCATGACCTCCAGTGGAAATACTCCGCAGGCCTTGGCTTCGATTTCAATATCCACAAGCACTGGAGCATTCCCGTTGAATTCCTGTGGAGACTCCGGGGCGATGACAAGCTGGATATGACCAAGGGCGGGGCCAAGGAAATCAAGAATGACATGTACAGCGGCGTCACGATCGGTCTTACC
>DAIRDK010000091.1:0-10182 GCA_036796175.1 Bacteroidales bacterium
GCCTTCGTGACTGGATCTCCATTCCCAAGGCGAACGGATATGAAGCGCTCCACACGACCGTGATGAGCCATTCGGGACAATGGGTTGAGATCCAGATCCGCTCGAAAAAAATGGACGACATCGCGGAACGGGGGTATGCGGCCCATTGGAAATACAAGGAATCGCTCGGGCTCAACAGCCAGCTCGACCACTGGCTGGACCGCATACGGGAGATGATTGAAAGCCCGGATGGCAATGCCTTGCAGTTCATTGATGACGTGAAGGGGTATTTCTTCCTCGACGAAATCTCTGTTTTTACCCCGCAGGGGGAACTCCGGACCTTGCCGGCCAACTCGTCTGTCCTCGATTTCGCCTATGCCATCCACTCCGAGATCGGGAATACCTGCATCGGGGCCAAAGTGGACAAGAAGCTGGTTCCGATCAGCTACCAGCTGAAGAACGGGCAGCAGGTCGAGATCATCACCTCCTCGAAGCAGACGCCCAAAGAGGAGTGGCTCTCGTATGTCCGCACCACGCGGGCCCGGTCGAACATCAAGTTGTCAGTGAAGGAGGAGAAAAAACGCTATTTCAAGTCGGGGAAGGAAAAATTGGAGAAGCTGTTCCAGCAGGCCGACCTCGAATATTCCCACGACAACATCAAACAGTTTCTTAAAGCATTGAATTTCAGCTCTCTGCTTGACCTGTACTATGCGTCGGCGCTGGACAAGATCGGCCAGCGGGAGATCAGGCTGTTCGCCAGTTCGAACCAAAAGAACGGCTGGCTGAATTTCCTGACCCGGTCGAAGGCCAAACCCTCAGATCACCGGGACCACAGCGGCCGGGACCAGGTCCTTGAACCCGTTATCGGGACCAGTTCGGCTGAAAAAGCCTTCGGGCAGAATGCCGGTAAGCAGGGGTACGAGACCTCTTCCTGCTGCAACCCGATCCCGGGCGATGAAGTGATCGGACTCATCGCTTCCGACCATCTGCCGATCCAGATCCACCGGACCAACTGCCCGAAGGCGATCGAGCTGGTGAGCAGTTTCGGGAACCGGGTGGTCAAACTGAACTGGATCAACAAGGAATCGATATCGTTCCTCAGCCGGGTCCGGCTGACGGGAATCGACCGGATGGGGATGATCAACGACCTGACCCGGATCATCACCTCAGAGCACAACCTGAACATCCAGTCATTCCATATCGAGGCCAGGGACGGGCTTACGGAGGGCGAGATCACGCTGTACGTGCCCGATTCGGCCACCCTCAACCGGTTGATGAAAAACCTCCGTCATGTGGAAGGGATCCGCAACGTAACACGCAGTGACTGAAAAATCTATTTTTATTTGTTCTAAATTTGTTTTAATTTTGTAGTTTTGATGCAAATTATACGTTATGACCAAGAAGTCACCGGAAGATGCTTTTGAAGCCGTGCGCAAAGTCTTCACCGAATACCTGGAGAAACACGGGCATCGTAAGACCCCCGAGCGTTTCACCATCCTCAAAGAGATCTTCGCCACCGAAGGTCATTTTGACATTGAGACGCTTTACATCCGGATGAAGAATCACAAGTATCGTGTCAGCAGGGCCACGTTGTACAACACCATCGAGTTGCTGCTCGACTGCGGACTGGTCACCAAGCACCAGTTCGGGACGAACTATGCGCAATTCGAGAAATCGACCCGCTTCCGCCAGCACGATCATTTCATTTTCAACGACAACGGGGAGGTGATCGAATTTTACGATCCGCGCATCGAGGAAATCCGCGCCAACCTGGAAAAGAATTACAGCGTTGAAGTAACCAACTATTCACTCACGTTCTACGGCCATTCCCGCACGAAGAAGTAAACCCGCCCCGCGATGAAGGTTGATGTAATCCTTGGATTGCAATGGGGTGATGAGGGTAAGGGGAAGATCGTTGACGTCTTTACCCCCCGTTATGACGTCATAGCCCGTTTCCAGGGCGGTCCCAATGCCGGTCACACCATCGAGTTCGACAAGCAGAAATTTATTTTACATACGATCCCTTCGGGCATTTTTCACCCGGAGAAGATCAATGTGATCGGCAACGGGGTGATCATTGACCCGTTCATCTTCTTTAAGGAAATCGACCGCCTCCGGGAAGCCGGGGTGCATCCTGAAAAGAACCTGCTGATCTCGAAACGGGCACACCTGATCCTGCCCTCCCACCGGCTGATGGATGCCGTGTATGAGCATGCCAAGGGAGCGGAAAAGATCGGTTCCACTCTGAAAGGGATCGGCCCGGCCTACACCGACAAATACGCCCGGAACGGCATCCGGACCGGGAATATCCCCGATCGCGGGTTCAAGAGGTGTTATGATCACCTGAAAGGGATCCACATGGGGATCATCGAACAGTACGGGTTTGATTTTTCGAATCACCTGATCGACGGTCTGCTCTTTGACGATTATGAAAAGCAATGGTTCCGCTCCGTTGAACGGTTGAAGGAATTCACCCTGATCGACAGCGAGTACTTTCTCAACCGTTGCCTGGACGAGGGGAAAAGTGTCCTGGCCGAAGGGGCCCAGGGATCCATGCTCGATGTGGATTTCGGTTCTTACCCGTATGTCACTTCTTCCAACACGGTAGCTGCCGGCGTGTGTGCCGGGCTTGGGATCCCGCCGTCCCGGATCGGGCACGTGTTCGGGGTGTTCAAAGCCTATTGCACCCGCGTGGGCAGCGGTCCGTTCCCAACGGAGTTGCACGACGGCACGGGAGAATCCTTGCGCAAGGGCGGGCATGAATTCGGATCCACCACCGGGAGGCCCCGCCGGTGCGGGTGGCTTGATTTGCCGGCCCTGAAATATGCCATCATGCTGAATGGAGTCAGTTCGCTCATCATGATGAAGGCCGATGTACTTTCTTCTCTCGACCGCATTTCCATATGTACGACCTATGAGATCAGCGGCGAGCACACGGACAGGTTGCCGTACGAACTATCCACACCGGATCTGAAGCCGGTGTATGCTGAAATGGAAGGGTGGAACAGTGAAATCGGCCAGATCACCCGTAAAGAAGATCTGCCTGCGGCGATGAAAAATTATATCGGGTACATTGAAAAGTCGGTAAAATTGCCGGTTGGCATGATCTCCGTCGGGCCCGACCGGACCCAGACGATCACCGTGTAATCCTTACAGTTTCCGCTTGACTTCAATGGTTTCGTACCCTTCGATGATATCGCCCACCTTGATATCGTTGAAGTTCTCGATATTGAGTCCGCATTCGTACCCTGCGGATACCTCTTTCACATCGTCTTTGAAACGTTTCAGTGAAGCCAGGGCTCCCGTATACACGACGATGCCATCGCGAATGATGCGGATGCGCGTGTTGCGCGTGATCTTTCCGTCGAGCACATAACATCCGGCAACCGTTCCCACTTTCGTGATCTTGAACACTTCCCGGATCTCCACGTTACAGATGATCTTTTCTTCGATCTCGGGCGACAGCATGCCTTCGATGGCATCCTTGATCTCCTCGATGGCCTGGTAGATGATGGAGTACAGCCGGACATCGATTTGTTCTTGTTCAGCCAGTTTCCGGGCAGCGAGAGAGGGTCGTACCTGGAAGCCGACGATGACGGCATTGGAGGCGGAAGCCAGAAGAACATCCGATTCGGTGATCTGTCCGACGGATTTGTGGATCACGTTGACGAGGATGTTCTGCGTGGACAATTTGATCAGTGAATCGGCAAGCGCTTCGACGGATCCGTCCACATCGGCCTTGACGATGATATTCAGTTCTTTGAAGTCGCCAATGGCGATACGGCGGCCGATCTCGTCCAGGGTGATGTGCTTCTGGGTGCGGATACCCTGTTCGCGTTGCAGCTGCAGCCGTTTGTTTGCGATGTTCTTGGTTTCCTTTTCATCGGCCATGACGTTGAAGATGTCGCCCGCCTGCGGAGCCCCGCTGAGCCCGAGCATGAGGATCGGGGTGGAAGGGCCTGCTGTTTTAACGGGCAGGTTTCGTTCGTTGTACATGGCTTTCACCCTTCCATAGGTGGAGCCGGCAAGAACGATATCCCCGATACCCAGGGTCCCGTTCTGCACCAGCAGCTTGGATACGTATCCGCGGCCTTTGTCGAGTGAGGATTCAATGACAGTTCCCGTGGCCGGCCGGTCCGGATTTGCTTTCAGGTTGAGGATCTCCGCTTCCAGGAGCACTTTTTCAAGCAGGAGGTTGACGTTGGTCCCCACTTTCGCGGAGATCTCCTGGGTCTGGTATTTTCCACCCCACTCTTCGACAAGGATGTTCATCTTCGAAAGTTCTTCGCGGATCTTGTCGGGAGTGGAGTTCGGTTTATCGATCTTATTGAAGGCGAAAACAATGGGCACTCCGGCGGCCAGGGCATGGTTGATGGCTTCCTTGGTCTGCGGCATGACCGTTTCATCGGTGGCGATCACGATGATCGCCACGTCGGTGATCTTCGCACCCCTGGCCCGCATAGCGGTAAAGGCCTCATGGCCCGGAGTATCCAGGAAGGTGATGGTTTTGCCGTTTTCGAGCTGAACCTCGTAGGCACCGATATGCTGGGTGATCCCGCCGGCTTCGCCGGCCACCACGTTGGTGTTGCGGATGTAGTCGAGCAGTTTGGTCTTCCCGTGGTCAACATGCCCCATCACGGTGACGATCGGCGGGCGGTCTTTCAGCAGTTCGGGACTGTCCTCCTCTTCGTAATGACTGATGGCTTCCTGCACCTCGACGCTGACGAATTCGACCTTATAACCGAACTCTTCTGCAACCACAGCCAGGGTTTCGGCATCGAGCCGCTGGTTGATCGACACGAACAGCCCCAGGGCCATACAGGTTGAGATGACCTGGGTCACATTCACATTCATCATGGTGGCCAACTCATTCGCCGTAACGAACTCGGTTACCTGGATGACTCGTTTGCCTTCTTCCATGCGCACCTGTTCTTCCTGCATCTGCTGGTTGGCCGCATCGCGTTTCATGCGGCGGTGTTTCGACGCTTTTGATTTGCCCATTGGCGACAGGCGGGAGAGGGTTTCCTTGATATGGCGCTGAATATCCTCCTGGGAGATCTCCGGTTTAATGATGTCCTTGTGGAATTTCTTATCACGGAATTTCCCTTTGCCTGGTTCCGGTTTGGTTTCAGACTGAGGAGTTTCGCCGGTGCCTGCGCTGCGGATCCGTTTCCGCTTTTTCTTTTTTGCTTTGAGGTCGTCGGAGGAGGAAGCGACGGGTTTCTTTTTATCGGCAGGCTTTCGGGGTTCTGGCAATACAATGGATCCCAGGATTGTAGGCCCTTCCAGGATGATTTTTTCCCGGCGGTAGACGTTGTCGGGTTCCTGTGGTTTTTCGGGTTCCGGTTCGGGTGCCTGTTCAACAACCTTCGGGATTTCGGGGAGTTCCGGTTCGGGTGCGGGAACTTCAGCGACCGGTTCCGGCCGGGTTTCCTGTTTCGGTTTGCCTTTGCCTTTACTAACGGCTTTTTCTGCTCCTGCAGCTTTGTCCTTCCCTTTGCGGGTGGTTTTCTTCTCGATGGCTTCGATATCGATCTTACCGAGGATCACTAACTCTTTACCCGTTTTAGCCTGTTCTTCGCCTGCAGTTTCGGGGACAGCCTCTTCTGTAGCGGGTTTCTCCGCTTTTTTGCGGGTTTTGGAATGATCGGTTTCTTCTTTGGCCTTGGTGGTCGCCGGTTCCGCCTTTTCTTTCTTGGCGGGTTTTTCCTCCGGCTTTTTCGGGGCTGCTTTCTGAGCTTGCGGTTCTTCCCGGACTTCTGCTTTCTTTACCTCTTTGGGAGCCTCTTCCTTGGGTTTGACGGGTTCCTGGACCTTCTTATCATAACCCAGAGCAACATTTTTAATAAACAGCTCATCGAGTTCCTTGTCTGAATCCTTCTGGATCGGCTTCTTGGTGTCGATGGTGATCGTTTCGTTCGGGCTGAATGCGAGACCGATCTTCTTCGACTCTTCCTTGACGTGCTTCTCAGACGCAAACTCCTTCAGCAGGAGGTTGTACATCTCCTGTGTCAGCTTGCCATTGGGATCGTTTCCGAGCTTGAATCCCTTTTTTCCAAGGAATTCAACCACGGTGGCAACCCCGATGTTGAACTCGCGTGCCGCTTTGCTTAATCGTATTGACGTAGTGGTTTCGCTCATAGGCTCCTTCTACTCCCCGCCGTTTGAAACGGGCAGTAAAATTAAGATTTTTTATTCAAACTCCGCTTTCAGTATGCGGATGACTTCGTTAATCGTCTCTTCTTCGAGATCGGTGCGTTTGACCAGTTCCAGGACCGGCAGGTTCAGGACGCTCTTCGCCGTATCGCATCCGATGGTCTTCAGTTCATCGATAATCCACTGATCGATTTCATCGGAGAATTCCTGAAGGTCGACATCTTCGTTGTCCACGTCAGTATCACGGTACACATCGATCTCGTAACCGGTCAGTTTGCCGGCCAGCTTGATGTTGAAGCCGCCTTTCCCGATTGCAAGCGACACCTGGTCGGGTTTCATGTAAACGTCGGCTTTCTTGGTCTCTTCGTCGATGATGATGGAAGTGACCTTGGCCGGGCTCAGGGCGCGCTGGATGAACAGGGAGGGGTTGGTGGTGAAATTGATCACGTCGATGTTCTCGTTCTTAAGTTCGCGGACGATTCCGTGGATCCGGGACCCTTTCATCCCGACGCAGGCGCCTACGGGATCGATGCGGTCGTCATACGATTCGACGGCGATCTTGGCCCGTTCGCCTGGTACGCGTACGATCTTGCGGATGCTGATCAACCCGTCGTACACTTCAGGCACTTCGGCTTCAAACAATCGTTCAAGAAAGGCTTCGGATGTCCGTGAAAGGATGATGATGGGGTTGTTGTTCCGCATTTCGACGCGGGAAACGACGGCGCGAACCGTATCCCCCTTGCGGTAAAAGTCGGACGGGATCTGCTCTGATTTAGGGATGATCAGCTCGATGCCTTCATCATCCAGCACAAGGATCTCCTTTTTCCATACCTGGTAAACTTCACCTGTGATGATCTCCCCGATCTTATCCTTGTATTTCTGAAAGATGTTGTTCTTTTCATACTCCTGGATCTTTGACACCAGGTTTTGACGGATGGCCAGGATCTCCCTGCGGCCAAAGCTTTCGAGATGGATCTCTTCCGAAAGTTCTTCGCCTACTTCGAAATCGGGCTCGATCTTGATGGCCTCCGAAAGAGGCACCTGGTTGTTTTCATCCTCTACGGCCCCGTCTTCCACGATCGTGCGGTAACGCCAGATTTCAAGGTCCCCTTTGTCAATATTGACAATGATGTCAAAATTGTCGGCGGAACCGAAGCGTTTGGTGAGCATGTGCTTGAAGACGTCTTCCAGGATGCGCATCATGGTTTCGCGGTCGATGTTCTTGAATTCCTTGAATTCACTAAAGGTTTCGACTAGATTGAGGTGTTCCATAATTTTAATTTGTTGGGGGTGATCATCGAATCGCCCTTCCTATTTATATGCTAATTCTATAGTGGCTTCCCTGATCTTATCGTATGCGATGACCAGGTTGCCGGTTGTTTTTGGTTTGCCTTTTCCTGCCGGGGCAGGTTCGATCTCGATCTGGTCCGGAGCGACGGCTGCCAGCTTTCCTTTGACTTCAGTCCCATCCTGCAGCCGGATATGCAGTGTTCGGCCGACGTGTTTCGGATATTGGCGCGGAAATCTAAGCGGGCTGTCGGCCCCGGATGTTGACACGGTCAGTTCGTAGTCTTCTTCGTCCCGGTTCAGCTTCGAATCGATAAACCGGTTGAGGGCTTTGCACTCATCAATCGTGACGCCCTGGTCGCCATCGATATAGACGAAAATCCGGTTTCCTGAGCGGACAGATAGTTCAACCGGAAAGATCGATTTATCTTTCACATAGTCCGCAACGATACCGGACAGTTCTTGCTCAGTGATCATGTGTTTATCAATAAACGAGGGGACTTGCGGTCCCCTCAAATGCATCTAACTCGGTGCAAAGATAATACAAATTAGAATACAATCATTGATTCGCAGGATTTTTAATAAAAAAAGGAGCGGGCATACACCCGCTCCTTCAGGCTCAGTTAAGGAAAGGAAGGTTACTTGATCATGATCATTCGTTTCACGACACTTTCAAAGTCGCTGCGCACGATCACGAAGTACATGGCCTGGCCGTTTGCCTCATCCGGGGTAAAGGCCGCCACATTGGTCTCACCGGCTTTTACGGGTCCGCTGAACAACGAGGTGATTTTCACTCCCATCAGGTTATAGACATCCACGGTCAGGTTGCCGGCATCCAGGGTGCTGCTGAATTTGACAACGGTGGAGTAAGCGAACGGATTCGGGACAATGCTTACCTGGATCTCTGAATTTTGGAGATCAGGCGATCCTCCGTTCCCCGGTGTGCCGGGAACAGGAGGCGGCCCACCTTCAACAGAAGACCATTTGCATTCGTCAAATCCTTCATTGATCGCGCCGGCCGCAGTGGCGATATCGCTCAATGACGGATTCCCCGGGCAAGGCAGATAGTCCGTGCCCAGTGCGTCGTTGGCAAATTCCATCAGGGAACCGACCGTTGCCCCGCCATAATTCGAATTCAGGTAACTGATGACATTTGACGGGATCGTTACCGTGGAAAATTTATTGAGGTCGGGAGCCGTTCCGCAATTGCCTGAATTATCGGAAACCTTGAAGCTGGAATTCAGGGCAAATCCCCAGAGAGCCGGTGAATTCCTCAAATTGATGGCCAGCGTCAGGGATTGACCGAGAAGCACGTTCTTGATCAGGTTGTTGTTGTTCGAATAGCAGACATAATCCGTGACCAGGGCGGCTTTGGGTCCCGACGAAGGCAGCACCAGTTCGACACATCCGGCACCTTCGGAGCCGTCGGTTGAATAATAGGAGTTCCCGGAGCGTCCGACAGTAACACCGGTTGGGGTGAGAAGCTGGACGAGCAGGTCATGCTGCGAGATGGTACCGCAATAATCACCTCCGGACTGGCCCCATCCGCCTTGCGTCAGTGTGCAGTATTCGTAGGCCGGGATACTGATCACTTCCTTAGAGCAGGTTACCTGGCAGGAGTGTCCGTTGATGTAATTGACCGTAAATGTCAGGTCAAAGATCGCAGACAGATACGCACAATCCGTACTGAATTTGATGGAAAGTGTGCCGTTTCCTGAAGTAATGGCCCATGTGGAAGGCTGTCTGATCGCCCAGCTGATATTGGTGATCGACAGCATGCCCGGTCCCAGCGGAATAGTGGCCGTAAGTGTATTATTCACCATCGGGCACCACACCGGATATTGCTGACAGTTGACGTAGTTCACCTTGTAAGTCACCCCTGTGTTGCAATTGAAAATAGTCCAGGTATAGGTGATCTGGCAGGTGGAAGAATTGTTGCAGTCGTCCGTCGCCGTCAGTGTGAACGTCTGCGTCCGGATAGGTCCGTTCTGGCAAATCGTCCCCGCCTGGCAGGAAGGAGTCATGGGCCCGAGACAGTTATCGGTTACAGTCACCAATGCCCGTGCGTCGTCACAATCAGGAGCTTCCTGTGTGCAGCCGAGGTCTATCGTATCGGTCGGACATCCCGTGAATACCGGGGGGGTCACATCCACCTTGTACGTGTAGACCTGTGTGCAGGTAGCGGTGTTACCGCAGGCATCGGTGGCGGTATAGGTCCGTGTCCGGGACCACCCGCATCCTTGTCCGGCGACCGGATCACCCAGAACCGAAGTGATCGTTGGTGTTCCGCAATTGTCGGTGGCGGTGGCATAGCCGGGAGGAGGGAACCCGGTCGGGTTGCACCCGAGGTTCTTGTTGCTCGGGCAATGAGTGAACACCGGGGGCGTGACGTCTACACGATAGGTAAAGACCTGTGTACATGTCGCCGTATTCCCGCAGGCATCCGTAGCCGTGTAGACCCGGATCCTGGTCCAACTGCAATTTGTGGGACAATCGAGAGTATTGAACGGACTTCCCAGGACCGAAGTGATGGTCGGTGTTCCGCAGTTGTCTGTTGCCGTGGCAGCACCCGGACCGGGAATTCCGGAGGGATTACAGCCAAGATCTGCGCCCGGCGGACAGAACGTGAATACCGGTGGGGTATGGTCTACGGTGTAAGTGTAGATCCGTGTGCAGGTTGCCGTGTTGCCGCAGCCATCGGAGGCAATGTACGTCCGTGTCCGGGTCCATGATCAACCTTGTCCGGCAACCGGCATTCCC
>DAIRDK010000092.1:0-10165 GCA_036796175.1 Bacteroidales bacterium
ACCCTCCCGGTCAGTGTGGGCGTTCTGTTGCTGGCGAAGGTGGCCGTGTATGTTGTTGTTTGCCTCCTCCAGTTCCTCCTGATGATGTTCATGGGAACCTGGTTGTTCCCCCATTTTTTCGGACTGGAGGCGCTGGAAGTCAGCCACCGGTATGGAGCCATCATCACCGTGACCCTGGCTGCCAGCCTGGCTGCGGTCGGATTCGGGATCCTCACGGGCGCTTTCGCCCGTACCATGGGACAAGCCTCGCTGTTCGGATCGGTGATGGTGGTCATTCTCGGTCTCATCAGCGGAACCTTCCTCCCCATCCACCTGATGCCGGCTGCCATACGGTACATCAGCCTGGTCTCACCGGTGCGGTGGGGCATCGACAGCTACCTGCTGATCTTTGTGAAACAGGCCGGCGTCATGGCAATAATTCCCAGGGTCCTGTTGCTGCTTTTATTTTTTGGTTTGGCAATGATCGTTTCCATTTATATTTTTGCACGGAAGAAATAGGAACAGCTGACGCCGATGAAGGAAAAAGAAGGATTCGTGGATTGCCCGGAGCAGCAACTCATTCTATACGTTGAGAAAGAGGACGGCACATACGGCCCGATGCAGACGGGGTCGTACCTGACCAAGAATTACATCGACGACTATTTCGAGAAACGAAAACGCCTTGAGGCAACCCTGAAGGAACAGTTGAAGCGCAATGAGATCAGTCCCGTTGCCTATTACATGACGCTCGAGGACCTGTCGCCGGCGGAGACTGCCTCAAGGGTTGGAATCAGCCCGCGCAAAGTGAAAAAGCACATGACGCCGGAACACTTCCCGAAGATCCCTGCATCCGTTATGGAAAAATATGCAGAGGTATTCAACGTCCCGGCGGAAACGATCAGACAACTTGGCAACGGCTGACGGCAGATAAAGAAACCTGATGACTACAGTACCATACAAACACCAGATGGCGGCTCACTGCGAATCGGGCACCATCACCACCATGCTCAACAACCGGGGGCTTCAGATCACGGAGCCCATGCTCTTCGGGATCACCAGCGGGATCTTTTTCGGGTATTTCCACAAGATGAAATCGTTCACCTTCCCGACGTTTATTGTCAGAAGCCGTCCCGGGGAGATGAGAAAGATCGCGGAAAGAAGGCTGGGAGTGAAATTCAGGACTGCCAGATTCAGCGAACCGAACCAGGGAATGGCAGCCCTGGATGACTTGCTGAACAAGGATATCGCAGTCGGCAACCAGGTCGATTTCTTTTATATGGAATACCTTCCCGAATGGGAGCGGGTGCATATCAATGTCCATTACATGACGGTCGTCGGGAAAGAGGGCGATCATTATATTGTCAGCGACAGCTATTTCCCGAAACTGGCGAACCTGAACCAGGATTCTTTGCGGAAAGCCCGCTTTGCGGGCGGGAACATGTCGCCCAAGGGATTCATGTTCTACCCCGAACAGGTTCCTTCATCGATCGATTACGGGACCGTGATCCCCAAAGGGATCAAAAGGGCCTGTTTCAATATGCTGAAGCTCCCCGTACCCTTCATCGGGATCAGGGGGATCCGGAAATTCGCGGCCAGGATCACGGAATGGCCGGCCATGGCCAGGGATACGGACCACCTGTCGCATGAGATCATGAAGATCAACATCCTGCTGGAGGACCAGGGCACAGGCGGGGCCGGTTTCAGGTACATGTACGCCACGTTCCTGCAGCAGGCGGCCGGACTGATCAACCGGCCTGAATACCTCGACTTCTCCAAACGAATGATGGAGATCGGGGACGGCTGGCGGGAACTCTCTCTCTTTGCAGCACGCATCGGGAAGAACCGCGACCTGGGGCCGGAACGGATGAAGCAACTGAGCGGGATGATCTACGACCGGGCAGACGCCGAGGAAAAATTCTTCAGAGAACTAAAACAGACTGTTTAACTGCAAATCCCAGATGAGCATGGAAGTGACCGACGACCTGAAGCTGGAAATCAAGAACCTGATCCTGGCGACCCTGAACATCCAGGATGTATCTCCCGAACGGATCGACAACGAAGAACCCTTGTTCAGCGGGAAGAACGCGATCACGCTGGATTCCGTCGATGCCCTGGAGATCATCATGGCCTTCCAGAGAACATACGGGATCCGGATCGCCGACCAGGCCGAAGCCCGCTCATCCCTCCGCTCCATCAACAGCATGGCCGGATTCATCGTTGCTGAAAAGAACAAGCAATAAGCTTTGAAGGACTCCTACCTTACCGCAGGGATGCGTCTTGGCCCGCTGGTCAGGATGATCGCCAGGAACCGCATATCCTTGCGCACCAGGTACCTGGCACGAATGCTGTTCCTGGCCCAGAGCGGATTTTGGTCATCCCTGTTCAGCCGGCTCGAGCGGATGCGCTATGACCAAGCGCTGCATAACCACCCGATGCCCGCGGATCCGGTCTTTATCATCGGGCACTGGCGGACGGGGTCCACCTTCCTGCATCAACTCATGGCACAGGATCCCGGAATGACCGCCCCTACCCTCTTCCAGGTCGCAGAACCCGAAAACTTCCTGGTTTCCTACCGCTATTACAAGCCCATCTTTGCCTGCGTGGTCGGGAAACACCGGCCCATGGATATGGTGAAACTCGGCATGAACGAGCCGCAGGAAGACGAGTATGCCATTTACCGGATGACTCGTTCCTCGCCGCTTGAAAAGCTGGTGTTTCCTCAACGGGATACCTATTTCCTGACAGGCCTCGCCTCCTTTCTTCCGGAAGGGAACGACCTGTCAGAATGGGAAGAGAGGGTCGCAGGTTTCTTTAAAAAGATCCATTTTCAGTCGGGCAGGCGGATCGTGTCGAAGAACCCATTCAACTCCCTGCGAATTCCCGTCCTTCTGAAACTGTTCCCGGAAGCCCGGTTTATCCATATCGTACGCAACCCTCTCGATTCGGTGCCATCTACAATAAAGATGTGGACGATCGTGCAGCGGCAGAATTGCCTGAACCGGAACGAATACCAACCCCGGGCGGGAGAAGTCTGCGATGTCATGAATTATATGCTGGACGAGATCCGGGAGCAATCCCGGCTCATCCCGCAAAACAGGTTCGCAGAGATCCGCTTTGAAGACCTCGAGCGGGATCCGTCAGGCCGGTTGAAGACGCTGTACCGGAACCTGGAGATCCCCTTTACGGAAGGATTTGAAGCAAACATCCGGAAGTTCCTGGGCGAAGTCGCGGATTATCAGAAGAACCTGTTTGAAATGACGGAACAGGACAGGAACACGATCACCCTGAAGATGAAAGAGTTTATGAGTCGTTATCATTATTTGGATAACTTTGAACCGGATAAACCAAATCCCCCCAGATGAAAAAACTGATCCCCCTCCTCCTGGTCCTCATGTCGGTTCCGGGTTTGCTTTACAGCCAGGAACAAGATCACTCCGCCAGCCACCCCAATTCCATCAAGAGCGGATTTTACATGAAGTTCGGTCCCTCATTCCCGATGGGAAATTTCAAGGGCACACAATATGTGATTGACTATTCCACTATGCCCGATGATACCGTAAAGACCTTTGATCAGCCTAAAGTCGGTTTTTTCGGAGATCTTGGCTACCTGATCTACCTGGGTCCGGCCTTCGCGAAAAACTATCTCCGGGCTGGGATCGACGCTACCTTCCTTTCGGGAGGATTCAATCCCAGCCACCATGAGATGCAGGATGGGGAGAATAAGATCAACTATTATTATTTCTTCGGAGGGCAGAAATTCGGACCGGTGATCACCGTGAACCCGGTTGACCGGCTGATGATCGACCTGTCGTGGAAACTGGGTTTTTACGCGGCCGGTTACAATGATGACTGGGGTTACACCATGGCCATGCAGGAGATCATGATGGGGATCCGGTACCGCATCCTGGCTTTCAGTATCAATTACCAGCTGGGAAAGATAGATTACAACGATTTTAATAAAGATAACGATGAACGCTGGGCCGACCTGTACTCCCTGAAGATCATGATCGGACTGAAATTCTAACAAACCAACATGCCAAAGAACAGGTTCTTCCCTGACATAGAAAGGCGTCCCGCGAAGGAGATCAGGGAATACCAGGAACACCGACTTGCGGAACTACTGGACTATCTGGAACAGCATTCGCCATTTTACAAGGATCTGTTCCGGCGACATGGGATTGACACAGGCAGGATCCGCACCTTGGAGGACCTGCCGGAGATCCCGGTCACGACCAAAGAAGATCTGCAGAAGCGGAATGAGGACTTCATCTGCGTGCCCCGTGAGCAGATCATCGATTACATAACTACCTCGGGCACGATGGGGGACCCGGTGACCTTTGCCATGACGGATCACGACCTGGACCGCCTGGCATACAATGAAGCCATCAGTTTCACCTGCGCCGGCGGTTCGCCCGGTGAAATCTACCAACTGATGACCACCATCGACCGGAGGTTCATGGCCGGTCTTGCCTATTTCCTGGGCATCCGGAAAATGGGGGCGAGCATCGTTCGCGTGGGCAATGGGATGCCGGAATTCCAATGGGACACGATCCTGAGGATCCGGCCCGGGTCGATCATCGCCGTGCCGTCCTTTATCCTGAAGATCATCGAATACGCCGAAACCCACGGCATTGATTACCGCAGCAGCAGCATCCGGAATGCTGTTTGCATCGGGGAGCCGCTGAGGAATATGGACCTCTCGCTGAACACCCTCGGCCGGAAGATCACCGAAAAATGGCCTATTCAGCTTTACTCCACCTACGCCTCCACCGAAATGGGAACCTCGTTCACCGAATGCTGCGAAGGCACCGGCGGACATCACCACCCGGAGCTGATCATCGTCGAATTCCTCGATGATGAGGGCCGGCCCGTGAAGGAAGGCGAACTGGGCGAAGTTACCGTGACAACCCTTGGCGTGAAAGGCATGCCGCTGTTGCGGTTCAAGACCGGAGACGTCTGCCATCACTATACCGAACCCTGCCCCTGCGGCCGGACTTCCATGCGGCTCGGACCGGTCATCGGCAGAAAGAAGCAGATGATCAAATACAAGGGAACTACCTTGTACCCTCCTGCCCTGTATGATATCCTCGATAACATTGATGTGGTGTCAAACTATGTCGTGGAAGTGTCCACCAACTCCATCGGCACCGATGAGATCCTGATCCGCATCGGGTCCAACACGCCGATCGAGCACCTGGAAAAAGACATCAAAGACCATTTCCGGGCACGGCTCCGGGTTGCACCGAACATCGCTTTTCATACGACAGAACAGATCAACCGGATCCAGTTCCCCGAATCGGGCCGGAAGCAGGTAAAATTCATCGATAAGAGGAAGAAGTAATCCGAATTTTATTAATTTTGTCCAGTTAAAAATAAACATCCTCAAAATCAGAAGAAAATGAAAAAACTAAGTAGCCTATTCCTGGCCGGTTTGATCCTGTTGGCCGGCAGTGTTTCCGCACAGAAGCTTAAATCGGGGAGTTTTGAAGCCCTCAAAGGCCAGACGGTCATCAATCTTCAGTACGATTATTCCAAAATGGCCGTCGGAAAATTCGACAACGAGCAGGATTATATCAACAAGCGTGTTGCCGACATGAACAAGAAAGAGGCCGGAACCGGTGATAAGTGGGCACAGGCATGGGTTGACGACCGCAATTCCAGGTATGCCCCGATGTTTGAGAAGAATCTGAATGCGAAGCTGGATGCAGTGGGCGCAAAGGCCACTCAGAATGCCACCGATGCCAAATATACCCTGATCGCACGTACGGTGTTTACCGAGCCCGGATTCAACGTGGGCGTCACCCGCCAGAATGCTTACATCAACATGATGGTTGACCTGGTCGAGACGGCCAACCCGGGAACCGTGCTGGGTACTGTCGAACTGAAAAACGTCCAGAGTGTCAACATGATGGGATACGACTTCGATACCGGTTCACGCATCCAGAGCTGCTACGACCGTGCAGGGGACTGGCTGGGGAACTTCTTACTTAAGAACGCTCTTAAGTAATTAATAATTAAAGATTAATAATTAATAATAATAGCCCTGGCGGGGGGAAACTTCTGTCAGGGTTATTTTATTTCTTTTCCCTTAATGTAGATTACCGAGACTTTTACGTTGGGAACTTCTGAAATGGGGATTGTCATGAGATCTTTGTCGAGAATGACAAAGTCGGCATTTTTCCCCGGCTCGAGGCTTCCCGAAGTATTGTCATCAAAGTTGGCTTTGGCCGCCCAGATGGTAATAGAGCGCAGGGCTTCTTCTCGTGTGAGTGCATTCTCGGGCTGGAAACCACCTTCCGGCCATCCCTTCAGATCCTGTCGTGCAACAGCTGCGTAAAAGGTCAGCAACGGGCTGACCTGTTCGATCGGAAAATCAGTGCCGTTGGGGATCCAGCCGTTCTGCTCCATCAGCTGCTTATAGGCATAGGCCGTTTTGATTCGTTCAGACCCAAGCCGGTCGCCGGCCCAGTACATATCCGATGTGGCATGGGTGGCCTGGACACTGGGGATCACGGAATAATCGCCAAAGAGATGCAGGTCGGCCGGGTCGACTACCTGGGCATGCTCAATTCTCCAGCGCAGATCGTTTTTCCCGTGAAGGAACTCCGAATAGATACCCAGGACCAGCCTGACCGCAGAATCCCCGATGCAATGCGTATTCACCTGGTATCCATGCATACTGGCCAGCAGGCAGTATTTTCGTATGGAATCGGCAGAGGTAACCAGGACCCCCGATTTTGCCGGGTCATCCGAATAGGGCTTCTTCAGCAGTGCCGTGCGGCTGCCCAGGCTCCCGTCGGCATAGATCTTGACTGCTGTGATATGAAGCCGGTCGGTGAGATAAGGGCCTTTGGCCATGAAATGGTCGTAGTTTTCGAGGGTGGGGTTCAGCATGGCGCTGATATGGATCTTCAGCTTCCCCTGCTTTTGCAGCGAATCCATAATAAGAATGGTCTGCAGATCGAGGCCGGCATCCGTCACCCCGGTGAGGCCCGTATCCGTGCAGATCTTCTGTGCTTCAACAAGCAGCGTTTCCAATTCCCTGCCTTCCGGTGCGGGTATGGCAGCCCGGAGCTTGTCGGCGGCATTCTCGCTCAGGATCCCGGTTAGCCTTCCGTTCACGACTTCCACTTCCTGGGCTTTGTAGAGGTTGTTGGGGCCAATGCCTGCAGCGGTTAGCGCAGCCTGGTTCGCCAGGAGGGAGTGTCCGTCCACCCGCAACAGGGCCACAGGCCGGTCGGGGAATAGTTCGTCGAGCCTGGAACGGTCGGGAAATTGTTTACCGGGCCAGAGGTTTTGGTCCCAGCCTCTGCCGACCAGCCATCCACCAGGCTGCTTTTCGGCTTTTTCCTGCATTCTGCGGATCACTTCATCGAAGCTTACGGCTCCCCTGAGATCGACCCACTGCAGACTTTGGGCTAGACCGTAGAAGTGGCAATGGGCATCGATAAAACCGGGGTATACCGGACTGCCCTGGAGATCAAGCTTGATAGTGGCTGAATATGAGTTAATTAACTCAGATTTAGTCCCGATCGCAAGGATCTTTCCATCCTTCACCGCCATCGCTTCCGCTACCGTGTTTTTCTCGTCAACGGTGTAGATCTTTCCATTGTAAATGATCAGATCAACTTTCTTTTTCATAAGGGAACAGGAACTGAAAAGCAGGGAAAAGGTCAAAACAATAAATGGTATTGTTTTCATCTATAATATTTTAGATTTAATACGTATCGGTTATCAAAAATAAAAAAAACAATTTCCTGCAGGACTTGACAAACATGAAAAGACTTTATTATTTTTGTGTTGCAATAACTAAACGATATAATGAAATATAAAACCTTGACACCTAGGTTTTTTATTGTTTTTTCAGTAATTCTGGTTGCAGCGCTTCTGCGTTTACTTCCGCACTGGCCTAACTTTACGCCGATAGCGGCCATGGCCTTGTTTGCCGGGACCTATTTCGACAGAAAGCAATATGCTTTCGCCATCCCGTTCGCTGCTATGTTTATCAGCGATCTCGTAATTGGTCTGCACGCCAACATGCCCGCCGTCTATCTGAGTTTCGCCATCACGGTACTCATTGGAATGGCCATTCGCAAGAAGGTCTCGGTTTTAAGCATCACCCTTGCCGCCCTGTCGTCGTCGGTGATCTTCTTCATCGTGACCAACTTTGCGTCCTGGCTGGCAAGCCCCTTCTATCCGCAGACCCCCGTAGGCCTGGTGGAATGCTACATCGCCGGTCTGGCCTTTTTCAATGATTCATCCATGGGTATGTCATTCTTCCTGAATGACGTGCTGGGTACCTTGTTCTTCAGTGCAGTATTCTACGGAGCGTTCTACCTGGCACAGATGAGATTTCCCGTTCTCGACCGTTCCAGGTTCTAGCCGAATAACTCTTCATCCCGCTCAAGCAGCAGGATGGAATTCTGAGGGACAATAAAATACTTTTCTTCGTTAAACAGGATTTCGATAGCGCCTTTTTGCAGAAATATGGCGAGATCGCCTTCTTTGGCCTGCAAAGGGATGTACCGGATCTGGTTTTCAGCCTGCTTCCAGGATTCATCATTCTCCGCGGGAACAGGGATCGGGTATCCCGGGCCGCACCGGACCACATAGCCCGTCTGAATGTCCTCCTTCTCCTGGTATCCCGGCGGCAGGTACAATCCGGCCTTCGTTTTATTCGAGATCTTCCTCGGTTTGATCAATACCCTGTCGGCTACAACGATAAGGTTTTTCAGCTTGCTGTCGAGGTCGTTTTCCATGGCTTCTGAATGGGTCTGTCAAAGATAATAAAACAGAAAAAATCGGTACTTTTGCGCAATGGCTGATATCATTCGTCTTCTCCCCGATTCGGTGGCCAACCAGATCGCCGCCGGCGAGGTGGTTCAACGGCCTGCATCGGCCGTTAAGGAACTGCTGGAAAATGCCGTGGACGCAGGAGCGAAGGACATTCAGCTCATCATCCGCGAAGCCGGAAAAACGCTGATCCGGGTAACCGACAATGGCTGCGGCATGTCGGACCGCGATGCCAGGATGTGCTTTGAACGGCATGCAACATCAAAGATCAAGACAGCCGACGATCTCCTGGCCATACGCACCCTGGGATTCAGAGGAGAGGCCCTGGCTTCAATCGGCTCCATCGCCCAGGTGGAACTCCGGTCCCGAAAGACCGGGGAAGAAGTCGGGACCCTGGTCGAGATCCACGGCTCGGAGTTTGTCTCCCAAACCCCCGTCAGTTGCCCCGAAGGCACAGACATTTCGGTCAAGAACCTGTTTTACAATGTCCCGGCCCGGCGGAACTTTCTTAAATCGAATACGCTTGAATTGAAATATGTACTGGAGGAGTTCTTCCGGGTGGCCCTGGTCAATCCCGACATCCATTTCACCCTGTTCAACAACGATAAGGTCCTGTTCGAACTTCCTCCCTCCAACCTCAAACAGCGGATCGTCAACCTGTACGGAAACCAGTATGGCCAACGGCTGATCCCGGTCCTGCAGGAAACAGGGCTGGTGAATATCACCGGATTTATCGGAAAACCTGAATTCGCGAAGAAAACCCGCGGCGAGCAATATTTCTTCACCAACGGCCGGTACATCCGCAACCCCTATCTCAACCATGCCGTCGAAAACGCCTTCCAGGAACTGATCCCGGGCGATGCCTTCCCGACTTATTTCATCTACCTGGAAGTGGACCCGCAGAGCATCGACATCAACATCCATCCCACCAAGACCGAGATCAACTTCCAGGAGGCACGAAGCATTTATGCCATCCTGAACTCAGCGGTGAAACAGTCCATCGGCAAATTCAACCTCTCTCCGACGCTCGATTTCGAGAAGGAGCAAAGTTTCGACCTCCCTCCGATGCCCGCCGGACACCGGCCTGAACAACCGACTATCCGCGTTAATCCGGAATACAATCCGTTTGAGAAACAGACCCGTCCGCAGCTCGAATTCCCATACCAGGATAAGAAGAGCGGCGACCCTGGCTCATGGAAGAAACTGCTCGACCCCCTGAAGAACTACAGGCCGGGCCCCCCCCAACCGGAACCGCCCGTCCAGCCTGGCGAAAGCCCCGGCATTTCGGTCGAGACAGAAACACTACAGCCCTTCTGCCAGTTGCTTAACCGCTTCATCGTGACGGAAACCGCCAGAGGAATCCTACTGATCGATCAGCAGTCGGCTCATGAAC
>DAIRDK010000093.1:0-10128 GCA_036796175.1 Bacteroidales bacterium
ACAACAAGACCAAGCATAATTACAATAAATATCAAAGAAAAAGCTAAATTGAGTTCAATGGAGTTTCATGCCAATGATATCGAGAAAGTAATTTTCAATGAAAGTAACTTTTTAGATCAAAAGTCCTTTTCTACTACTCATCAATCTGTCAATGTTTATTCGGAAGTAAATCATCTTTACGAAGTTCGTTGTGAGGATAAAGCTGTCGATATTATTGTAGCTGATAAATCAGAATAGTTACATTACAAATAGATAATTAGAAGAATTATGGAAAATTGGAAGTCGCGGCATATTATTGATCAACTGAGCAGTTTTGGATCAATGAAAAAAAAATATGAAATGGCTGTTGTAATTTCAATTATAACAAATGAGGCCAATTGTGAAGTTATGCCAATATTGCAATCTTTTGTTCCAAGACAACCTTCAAATAAAAGGGCATTTATTGATCTTTATTACCCTACCATTAAATTGGCAATTGAAATTGACGAAAAGTACCACGATAAAAGTCAAGAAGAGGATGCAGATAGAGAACGTGAGATAAAAAACTCAATTGATTGTGAATTTCTTCGAATTGATGCAAAAATTGATACTTTTAATATTGGGGATGCTATTTTGACCATCAATAACAGGATAAAACAAAAAATTGATGAATTCAAAGCTAATCGCATTTTCCAAGCTTGGGTTGAGCTTCCGACCCAAACCTTAACAGAGTTTCTTGATGAGACGAAAAAAACCATTGTGATGAGAACCTCATTTAAGGATGGGATTCCTGAATGGCCTTATAATGAAATTTCGCAGTATGTTCAGGGTAATGCAAAACAAGTTATTATCCTCAGTGGTGGAACAAGTCAAGACAGTCCATTAGTTGCATATGCAGCCTTTAAACCTGATGTTTACTTAAAGAGTCCTAAAAATCCAAATTTTATTTCACCAACAGGTGCAACAATAACAAATTGTCCAAACATCAACAAATATATTTCTAAATGGGATTTCCCCAGAAACATTGCTTATTCAAAAGATTTATATCGCCCGAAACGTGGTAGGAGAAAAAGATAATTTTTCTCAATTGCTGTACCCTATTTGTACCTTGTAAGTATAACAATCTGATATACAGATATAGTTACTTTCTGCATCGGAAAGTAACCGGCACTTTGCACCGAACTACATCTGGATTTGATTTCCAATGAAAGCCATGTAATCGGGGTTTTTATTTTACTTGTAAAACAATTTCACACTTTTATTTTCTATAAACTACAGTAAAACAGTTATTTAAAAAATTTTCCGATTCATTTGTACAATTTGGAATTTATTTTACGATTTTGTACAAGGATCATAAAATGATCTCATGATCAAGCGACAAATAACCTGGAAAATCCTTGATCTGGTAAAAAATTTCCTGTCATAACAGTTACAGGGCCCCGGCAGTCAGGAAAAACCACCCTGTTAAAAACCTTTTCGGCGATCTTTTCTATGCATCCCAGGTAAATCCGGAAACCAGGATGTTTGCCATCCAGGATCCCAAGGGATTTCTGCAACAATTTTCAAACGGTGGCATTATTGATGAAGCGCAACTGGCCCCGGAACTCTTCTCATATATCCAGGTAATTGTTGATGAGAGCGGAAAAACAGGTCAGTTTATCCTGTCCGGTTCACATAGCTTTTTGTTTCATCACCGGATTTCCCAGTCGCTGGCTGGCAGGACTGCAATTTTCCATCTCCTCCCCTTCTCATTTTCGGAACTTCAAACTGCTGCTCAGATGTTACCTTCCTTCGAAGCCAACATTTTCCATAGTTTGTTCCCGAGGCTGTACATTAAAAAGATCGATCCTCACGAGTTCTTTCCGAACTACATTCAGACCTACCTGGAACGCGATGTGCGATCATTGCAGAACATCCGTGGCATGAATTTTTTTGTCAGGTTTTTGGGCCTGTGCACCGGCAGGGTGGGACAACTGCTGCATTCATGGAAATCCTTTGATTTTACATCGTCAAGTTCGTAACGAGCGTGATGGGAAAGCAAGACAACCATCACGTTTTATTCCCCGACGAAAAGAATGCACGCCTCGTACCGGAAAATCTTGCTTTCATGCTCAGGTTGTACAAACGGAACGGGTATTTCCCCAGCCCCATGTTCATATGGTTGATTCAAAACGGTTCAGATAAAAAGTAATTCTTTTTTGCATTACCTTTATTCACGTTCCATTGTTAATCAAGATCATGACAAATTATCACTTGATTTTTAAACAACCTCTACGTATGAAAACAAAAATCAAAATCGCATCAGGCTTCATCATTGTCCTTTTTATGACCATGAATTGGGCATGTAAAAAAGATGATAACACTCCCGTTAACCCGCCCGTCCAGAATACCGTTACCGATCCGCGCGATGGCCATGTTTATAAGACAATCACTGTCGATACTCTGGTCTGGTTTGCGGAAAATCTTGACTACGATACGGCAGGTGCATACGAAAATAAGCTGAAATCGACAAAAGACGAAAATTATGGCAAATTGTACTCATGGTTCTCTGCTAAAGTCGCCTGCCCAGCAGGCTGGCACCTCGCATCCGATGATAATTGGAAAGCCTTGCTCATGTCCATGGGAATGAATGCCAATGATGCGGGGGCAAATGGTTTTAACGGCACGGACCAGGGAAAAAGGTTGAAAAGCAAGACAGGTTGGATGTCGAATGGAAACGGGACCGACGAAATCGGATTCAATGCATTACCGGCCGGATATCTGAATGCATACGGTGAATTAGTAGGTAAAGGTGAATATGCACATTTCTGGACTTCCACCCCCGAACAAACAAACGCGGCATATACCAGGACTTTGATGGCCGGGAGGGATGATGTCAGGAAAGATGGGATGACGTACGGGGGTGGCGCCGCCGCCAGTGTCCGGTGCGTTAAAGACCCTTCTAAATAAACGTTTGATAATTTATTTCCGGTCAAGTAGAACCTGACGGTGCCGCTTAACCTTCCTTCACCTGGTAACTCAACACCACTTCCGTGCCCAGAATATCTTCCCGGCTGCCCCGCAGATCTTTGACATCCACATCGAACACCCTGGTTTTATTGACTTCGTTGAGCAGTTTGATCCGGTCGCAGAGGATCCGGTAATTTAGGGAATTTGAATCTTCATGGCGGGACTTCTCGAGCAGGCTTTGTTCCCAGCCGGGTCCGTTGTCCCTTATCCGGATCCGGAGTATTTTTTCAGAAGAGGTTTCCACTGATACGGTCAATAGTCCGTTGTCGTCCCGTTGCCGGATTCCTTTTCGGATAGCCATGTCTATGAACGGCTGAAGGATCATTGGGGGGATCTGGCAGGTGGACAGGGATTGCTCTTCTGGCAGCTCGATTTTGTAGTCGAGCAAGCCTTCAAACCTCATTTTTTCAATTTCCAGGAAATGTCGCACAATCTCCAGTTCTTCCGAAACGGGGATGAGTTCACGGTCGGCATTCTCCATGGTCCGCCGGATGAGCTTGGAGAACAGGGAGAGGTAATGAATGGCCCGGTCGACATCCTGGTTAAGGATATAGCTCTGGATCGAATTGATCGCATTAAAAATAAAATGGGGACGTACCTGGGCCTGCAATTCCAGGATCTGGAGGCGAAGGGACTCCTGGAGCATGAGGCGCTTCTGCTGTTCTTCCTTCTTAATACGCGCTAGGATCCGTGAATAGTGAAACCAAACAAGAAGAAGGACAAATAAAAAAACACCGCCTGAGATCAGCCAGGCATGATGGGGAAGTTGGAAAACGGTCAGGCCGGTGATTTGATGGGGAATCAAGGCGGTGTTGGTCGGTGATCAGGTCTTCCTTTGCGTAAGTAATTTGATGAATTCCTCGTGCCTGCGGGTGGCGACTTCCAGGGTGACCCCGTTCTCCAGCAGGATCTGGTGGCCTTCGGCCCGGGTGTATTCTTTGACAAAGTTAGGATTGACCAGGTAAGTTTTATGTATTCTGTAAAAATATCCGGAGGGAAGCAGATCTTCAACAGTTTTCAGGGTCCTGGACACCAGGATCGTTTCCCCGCCGATGGTATAGACCTGCGTGTAATTTTCATCCGCCTGGCAGAACACGATATTCTCTATGCGCTCCATCCTGAATCCGCTAAGCGTGGGGAATGCGATCTTGCTCTGGAGTTCATTCGTGGAACTGATGTTTGAGATCAATGCACGGATCCGTTCCGATTGCTGGTTGACCGGACGTTTCTTTTCATAGCGGGTGATCACTTTCCCAAGATCATCGATATCGAGGGGTTTCAGAAGGTAGTCGAATGCGGCATATTTGATCGCATCAATTGCATAGTGCTTATACGCTGTCAGGAAAACGACGGCAAAGGGGATCTCCTCGAAGTAATCAAAGAGCTTGAATCCGTTCTCCACCGGCATCTCAATGTCAAGGAACACCAGGTCCGGGTTCTTTTCGGTGATGATCCCAATTCCTTCCTTGACGCTTGAGGCCAGACCAAGAACTTTCAGGCGGGCGGCGAAATACCGGTCCGCCATTTTTTGAAAGGTCTCAAGGGCCTTTTTTTCATCATCGATGACAATACAGGAAATCATAGATCTTATCCCTTAACAAAAATAAGGTATCCCTGCATATAATCTGTTGCCATTTATCCAGCGTGGCATTTACTAAATAAACGCCGGTCAAATGTAAATTAACGCTGATTAAAGAGGTCCGCAGCCGTCTGCTGAATTGTCTCCAGGGCGGTCAGCATGTGTTGCTCCCCGGCATAAGTCTGCCCAAAAACGAAACGGATGACGAATATCTCCCCGATCTTCGTATGCGACAAAAAAATACGGCCTGACTTATTCACTGCCTCAAGCAAACGGCTGTTCATCCCGTTTAACCGGTCCGGGTCGGAAATGCCGGCCGGGTGGTACCTGAAGCAGGTGAAATTAAGAAAGGGCTTGACGACGATCTCAAAGCTGCCGTCACTGGCCAGCTTTTCGGCAAAGAGCCCGTTCAGGCGGATCTGGTTCCGCAGCTTTTCCTGAAGGCCATGAATCCCGTAACCCCTGAGCACAAACCACAACTTCAACGCCCTGAACCGTCGCCCGAGAGGAATGCCCCAGTCCCGGTAATCATTGACCAGTCCTCGGGTCCCGGTTTTCAGGTATTCGGGCAGGATCTCGAACGTTCTGATCAACGATCCCACATCCCGGACAAAATAGGCCGAACAATCGAAATTCGTAAACAGCCACTTATGCGGGTTGAAGACGAAGCTGTCGGCCTGTTCCAAGTCCAGGGCCATCCATCGGTATTCCGGCAGGATCAGGGCCGATCCGGCATATGCGGCATCGACATGGAGCCAGATCCGGTAACGGGAAGTGATCCCGGCGATCTCTTTCACCGGGTCGACGGCCAGGGTCCCGGTCGTCCCAATGGTCGCCACGACACAGCATGGCACATACCCTTTTTCAAGATCGTCTGAAATACACCGTTCCAACTCCATCGGGATCATCCGCTGCTGATCATCAACAGGGACCCTGACCAGGTTCCTCTTTCCGATCCCGCTAATGGCAACCGCCTTATCAATGGAAGAATGGGTCTGTGTCGTTCCATATATCCTGAGATTTGCCGGGATCCCGTCGACATTCGACCTGAAGTCTGTCTTCGACTCCCTGGCTGTCAGGATGGCTGCCAGTGTCGCTGAGGACGCGGTATCCTGGATCACCCCCTCGAACGCCTCCGGAAGGCCAAGAGCATCCCGTAACCATTCCATCATCCGCTCCTCCAGTTCCGCCGCAGCAGGCGAGGTATCCCAGATCATGCACTGCGCGCCGATGGCTGCCGTGATCATTTCGGCGAGTACGGATTCAACGGAGCTGTTCGCCGTGAAATAGGCATGAAAATTGGGATGCTGCCAATGGGTGATCCCGGGCAGAATGATCCGGTCCAAATCGTCAAGTATGCTTTCCAACGAATCAGGGGAAACCGGTGCCTGCGCCGGCACCTGGTCATAAACCTGACGGGGAACTGCTTTCGATTTTACCGGAAACGATTCGAGATCAGAATAATACCGATCAATCCACCGGCACACTGTTTCACTGGCCGCTTTAAAATCAGTACGCTCAAACATGGCAATTTTTCTTTAAAAATACAGATTCCGCAAATTTTCATCGATGGTTGTGCCGTGTTCGTCGGCAGGATGGTATCCCTGATTTTTTTCATCCAGCGGAAACAGGGTTTCATATACTGCCTTCCTTGTTTTATATATATTATTTGTTTCCAGGCTATTACCGTGGTTATCTTTGCTTCGTAAGATCAATTAATCAAACCACAAACCAAAAACAGAAGAACCATGAAAACGATAAATCTTATCAGGGTGTTTGCGCTGATCATCGTCATTGTTTCAGCCGCTTCATTTACCAGTTATGCAAAAAAACCGGTAACGACGAATGCTCCTTCAACCGTGGCAACCATTCAGAATACCTTAGCCAACGCGCTTAAATTTCCCGAAAATTGCATCAAGAGCGACTATGAGGGAACCGTGGATGTGATCTTCCTGATCGAAGACGGCAAGATGGTCATTACACAAGCTACCTCCGACAACAAAGATCTTGAAAAGTATGTGAAGGAAGAATTGGGGAAGATCTGCTGCAAGCACATAAAGAGCCTTACCAATCAGCACTATGAAGTCAAACTGAACTTCATGCTGGTTGAAGAGTAAGATCAAAATACCAGGTTACCAACCCCACCAGAAAGGGCGGCTCAAAAGGCCGCCTTTTTATTTCCGGGTTAATAATCCTGCCAGCTTGTGATGGCGATCTCTTCCTGTGCGACCTTGCACACCGCATAAATAAATGCGCTTGCCAGCCTGGCGTTGGTGATGAGCGGAATATTAAAGTCCACAGCATTCCGGCGGATCCGGTAATCGTTATCCAGTTCTCCCTTGGTCAGATCTTTCGGGATGTTAATGACCAGGTCGATCTTTTTTTCGCGGAGGTAATCCAGGACATTCGGTTTCCGTTCGTCATCCGGCCAGTACAACAACTCTGATTGGATACCGTATTGAAGGAAGAAATCGCGTGTGCCTCCCGTAGCGTAGAGGTCAAGGCCTTTTTCGGCCAGCATCCTGGCGCTGTTCAGCAGTTCCATTTTTGACCTGGCCGGACCGCCTGAGAACAATACGCCTTTCGTAGGGACCGTATAGCCAACCGAGAGCATAGCCTTCAGGATCGCCTCATAATAACCGTCGCCGATACACCCGACTTCCCCTGTGGAGACCATGTCGACACCCAGGACAGGATCCGCTTTTTGCAGCCTGGAGAACGAGAACTGGGATGCCTTCACGCCGACATGATCGATATCGAACAGGGTTTTATCAGGTTTGTGAACCGGCAATCCGAGCATCACCTGGGTGGCAATTTCGATAAAATTTGTCTTCAGGACTTTGGAAATAAATGGGAAACTCCGTGACGCCCTCAGGTTGCATTCGATCACCATCACATCGTTGTCTTTCGCCAGGTACTGGATGTTAAAAGGACCGGATATGTTCAGGTCTTCGGCTATCTGTCTCGAGATCCGCTTGATCCTGCGAACCGTCTCGACATAGATCTTCTGCGGGGGAAACAGCATCGTTGCGTCGCCGGAATGGACCCCGGCGAACTCGACATGCTCGGAAATGGCGTAGCAGATGATCTCCCCGTTGCGCGCCACCGCATCCATCTCGATCTCCTTGGCATCCTCAATGAACCTTGACACTACGACCGGGTACTGTTTCGAAACCCGGGCGGCCAGGCTAAGAAAATGGGTGAGCTCATTTCGGTTCGATACAATGTTCATGGCCGCCCCGCTTAACACATAGGAAGGCCTGACGATCACCGGGAAACCCACTTCCTCCACGAACGTCTCAACCTCTTCGATGCTGGTCAGCTCGCGCCATCTCGGCTGATCGATGCCAAGCGTATCGAGCATGGAGGAGAATTTATGCCTGTTTTCCGCGCGGTCGATGGAAACAGGCGACGTCCCGAGAACGGGAATTCCCTGGTTGTGCAGGCGCATGGCCAGGTTGTTCGGGATCTGCCCTCCGGTGGAAAGGATAACCCCCCGGGGCTGTTCCAGGTCCAGGATATCCATGACCCGTTCGAAAGTAAGCTCCTCAAAATAAAGCCGGTCGCACATGTCGTAATCGGTGCTGACCGTTTCCGGGTTGTAGTTGATCATCACCGATCTGAGCTGTTCGTTCCGGATGGTGTTGATGGCATTCACCCCGCACCAGTCAAATTCGACGCTGCTTCCGATCCGGTATGCACCGGAACCGAGCACGATCACCGATCTTCCGTCATGTACACAGTCGATATCGTGGCTGTTTCCATTGTAGGTCAGATACAGGTAGTTCGTCCTGGCCGGGTACTCTGCAGCCATGGTATCGATCTGCTTGACGACCGGCAAAATTCCCCTGCCCTTCCGGTGTTCCCTCACGATCAGCAGATCCTCATTCATACGGTCGCCGTCGTGTTTAAAAACCATACGTGCGATCTGGAAATCAGAGAACCCGAGCTTCTTCGCCAGGAGCAGGAGGTCGTCGGGCAGGGTTTCCAGGGAATCATGTTCCGTCAGGGCAGTCCTGACCTCGAAGATGTTCTTCAGTTTCTCCAGGAACCAGCGGTCGATTCGTGTAAGCTCAAAGATCCGGTCGATGCTGTACCCCTTGAGCAGCGCCATGGCGATGACAAAGATGCGCATGTCGGTCGGCACCGATAGTTCCTTTTCGATGATGATATCCTCAATATCCTTGTTCCCGACAAATCCGTGCATTCCCTGTCCGATCATCCGCAACCCTTTCTGAATAGCCTCTTCGAAGGTCCTTCCGATAGCCATTACTTCTCCCACGCTTTTCATGCTGCTGCCGATCTCCCGGGAGACACCATGGAACTTGTCCAGGTCCCATCTGGGGATCTTGCACACGATATAATCCAACGCCGGTTCAAAAAATGCAGAGGTATCTTTGGTTACCGAATTTTTCAGTTCCCACAAACCGTACCCGAGAGCCAGTTTGGCGGCCACGAATGCCAGCGGATAACCCGTTGCCTTGGATGCGAGTGCACTGGACCTGGAAAGGCGGGCATTGACCTCGATCACCCGGTAATCTTCCGAATTGGGATCGAGCGCGAACTGCACATTGCATTCCCCAATGATCCCGACATGTCTCACGATCCGGATCGAGAGTTCCCTGAGTTTATGGTATTCCCTGTTGGTAAGGGTTTGTGAAGGAGCGACCACAATGCTTTCGCCGGTATGTATTCCCAGGGGGTCGAAGTTTTCCATATTACATACCGTGATGCAGTTGTCGAACCGGTCACGAACGACCTCGTATTCGACCTCTTTCCATCCTTTCAGTGATTCCTCGACAAGCACCTGGCCTGAATAGGAGAACGATTTCTCGGTAAGGGCCCTGATTTCATCCTCGTTGGAACAAAAGCCGCTGCCGAGGCCTCCCAGCGCAAAGGCCGACCGTACGATCACGGGATAGCCCAGTTCCGATGCGGCTTCCACTGCTTCAGGCGTGCTGGTCACGGCCGTGCTTTCCGGCGTTTTGACCCCGATCTCCTCTAGTTTCCGGGCAAAGAGTTCACGGTCCTCCGTATTGATGATGGCTTCCACAGGGGTACCGAGAACCGCCAGCTGATATTTTTCCAGGATGCCGGAACGGTACAGGGTAATTCCGCAGTTCAACGCAGTCTGTCCGCCGAACGCCAGGAGGATCCCGTCAGGCCGTTCCTTTTCGATCACCTTTTCCACAAACCACGGCGTCACCGGGAGGAAATAGATCTTGTCCGCCATGCCTTCCGAGGTCTGCACAGTGGCTATGTTAGGGTTGATGAGAACCGTTTCAACCCCTTCCTCCCTGAGTGCTTTCAGGGCCTGGGTGCCCGAATAGTCAAATTCACCGGCCTCCCCTATCTTCAGGGCACCGGAACCGAGGAGTATGACTTTCTTTACCTGCATCGCTCGTTCACCTGTTGCATGAATTCATCAAACAAGAACTCGGTATCGACCGGGCCTGCCGAAGCCTCCGGGTGAAACTGGACGGCGGTGAACGGCAATTCACGATGCCTGATCCCCTCGCAGGTTCCGTCGTTCAGGTTCGTAAACCAGGGCTCCCATCGAT
>DAIRDK010000094.1:0-10100 GCA_036796175.1 Bacteroidales bacterium
CGTGTTTTACCGTGCCGGGCTGAACGGGTACCTTGTGCTGGCCCTGCTCCTGATGCCTGTGCTGGGGGTCTTGGCGCTGGTCATGAACAAGCTGATCCTGGCAGGGATCCTACTGGGCGTTGCCCTCATCCTGTTTCTCTACACCAAAAAGAAGTTCAGGCATGCCTTCGTCATCCTGGTTCTCTGGCTGATTTCGGTCGGATTTGTCTACTCGGTCGATTACGGGTTCGATCATATCCTGAAACCCCACCAGCGTGAACGGGTGAAGGTGTTGCTTGGTCAGAAGACCGACCTGAAAGGTGCCGGCTATAACGTGAACCAGTCGCTGATCGCCATCGGGTCGGGGAAACTGTTCGGCAAAGGGTACCTCCAGGGCACCCAAACCAAATACAACTTTGTTCCTGAACAGAGCACTGATTTTATTTTCTGTACCGTAGGCGAAGAGTGGGGTTTCCTGGGCAGCGCCGCCGTGATCGCCCTCTACATGTGGCTGCTGGTGCGCATCCTGTCCATCGCCGAGCGACAACGATCCAAATTCAGCAAGATCTATGGTTACTGCGTGGCATCAATTGTCTTTTTCCACGTTGTGATCAATGTCGGGATGACGCTCGGACTGGTGCCTGTTATCGGTATCCCGCTCCCGTTCCTCAGTTACGGAGGATCCTCCCTATGGGCATTCACACTGCTGCTGTTCATCTTCGTACGGCAGGATGCCCACCGCTATGAACTGGTGTAACCCGGGATCCCGTTCAAATTGCGGGAAACAAACAAGGTTATCGGATAAATACTTTCTTCGACACGATCTCGTTGACAGCAACCACCCGGGCCACATAATACCCTGAACCCAACGGCAATTGAACCTTATCGAGCGTATTCAGCGTGAGTTCCGTGGAAAACATCTCCCGTCCGAGCAAATCATAGATATACAAGCGTTCCGGCTTCAGGACAGGAATGTTGTTTTCGACATAGATGTCGTTTTCGTTAGTCCAGATCCTGACCATACCACCGTTCTGGAGCTCATCGATGCCAATGGCTGAATTCTGGAAGCGGAGCTGGAACCGGTTTTCGTTATCGTCTTTATAATACGTGAAGGTGTACTCGGGATCTGCGGTCAGATCCTGGATAACATCCTCCTGCTTGTCTTCCAGGTAAACGTGACTGAATGTTTTGAAGGTCTCCGGGTTCACCGCCGTGATGGTATTGATCCCACTGAGTCCGGATGAAAATCCAAGAGGAATGATGGTCACTTCTCCGGCCGACGGCAGTGCGTTATAGCTCAGCTTTGTTCCATTCATGGCGGAATAGATTTGCGGAGCTTCCTTTTCTCCAAAGAGCTTATACGCATCATATCCCGGATCGTAACGGCCGGTCACTTCGGAAAGAAAGTGAACGACGGTCATGTCATAAAATGCATTCTGGGTTCCCTCCGCTTTGAGCACCAGAATATCGTCAGTCGACCTGGATTGCTTCATGAACGACTCATCGGCATGGATCCGGGCCGTATTGTTGATCTCAAGCGTAGTCGTACCGGTGAAACCGTCGAAGATATGAACATAGAATCCTTGCATGGGCGGAACATACTGCGAATGATCTCCTCCCACATTGATCGGCGGAGACGAGAGGTGCGGATAGGCATAGTAGTTCCCGCTGGTAGGGTTATAGAAGTAGGCTGTCGGGTCTACCATATTCCATGTGATCCCGGCAGAATTCAGGTCGATGGCGCAGGGATACGGATTGCCCACCAAATGCCATCCGGCCCAGGGATCCGAATCATTCCTGGTCAGGCTGATGGAGACCGGCCCATTGTTCAGATCTCCCGAAAAAATCTCCGACAAAGGATTTGATGCCGGCTTCCAGGCTGCATATCCCCTCATGACCTCCATTGGAACATCGACCGGGACAATATATGGTCCCCATCCGTCCGACGAAGTGGGATCGGAAGTCAGGAGGTAGTCGTTGAGAAAGACCCCCGAAACGGCATCAGCAATAGGCGACGATATCATATGCCAAACATCGGTGGTCAGGTAGCATTGGACATTGGCATTGCCTGAAAGGGCGACGAGACTTTCGGAATGGTCATCCACAACCAGCGATCCGGTTCCGGTTTCATCCGAAAGGATCGTCAGTTGTCCGGCAGATCCGCCGGAAGTGATCAGTTTTCCCCCGCCGCTCACCGTCATTTTGGCTCCCGGCTGGATATAAATCCCTTGCCCGGTCGAGCAGTAGGAGCCGAACACGACCAGAGACAGGGATATCAGGATAAAGCGTTTCATGACCCGGGAGATTAGTTCTTCGAGTATTGGACCCGGCTTCCTTCGGTATCTTTCTCAAAGTGAAAATCGAGGGATACGAGGAAGATCCTTCCTGTATACGTATCCGCAGCATCGCTGGAATTCCTGTAGAGGCGGCAAACGAGCACGCTGCTGATCTTATTTGTATTGGCATCCGGAGTGATGCTGCCGAAACTGGTGATCAGGTGCCGGTGGTCGTCAGAGCCCGTGACCGTGGTGGTGGCCGTAAGTGTTGTGCTAGAGGCCGGGAAAGCTGATGTGTAATTGGCCCATACGTATTCCAGTTTCCAAACGACAGCCTGGTCTGCGCCCGGGGCTGTTTCCGGGCTTACATGGATATGTGGTTCGATGGCCGATCCTTCTTTCCAGGCATGGGGGATCTGGACTGTGAAATACAGCTCATCCTCAGAACTGGCATTGTTATTGGCGAAAGCCCAGGTTTTTATCCCTCCGCGGAAATCGGCCCAGTCGGGAACTTTCCCACCCTGTGCACCGGCAGCTGTTGCCGGCATCTGGAGATCTTCCCATACCGTTGCATTTCCGTTAAATTTAAGGGTGCCATCGGCCTCTATCTCGGTATTATTTGCAGATGTACCAATGTAAACTGAACCTCCTGATACCTGGTTGGTCACGAACGCTTTATCGTAATCATCGATTCCGAGGATGACGCCATCGGCAGCAGTCTCCCCGGTCGACTGGTTCGTCATTTGGATGATGGGGCTGTATCCCGATACATCTTTGTGTACCTGGAGTTGTGTATTCGGTACGATTCCACCTGGTTTGTCCGTAATGCCCACATTTTGTGCAACGGATGGCAGCCCGGTCAGGAGTAAGGCCAAGATGTAAAGGGGCAGGAATAGGTTTTTCATCGGTGTTGGTTTTTCTGGCTGTTTCTTCAGGCTACCTAACAAATTGTTGTCAGACAAATATAATTAGGAAATTAAAATTTTGTTAGGTTAAATCGAACTTTTTTACAATTTATTTTATAATATACTGATTTTATGTTGTTTAAAAATTTGATTTATAGACAGACATAGTATAAATAGAAAGCAATTTGTATGGTTATGGTATTTTGGTCAATTTATATTACCTTTGTTTATATCATTAACCCATTCATTATGCGATATCTTATACTGAATTTGTTAGTATTTGGTTACACTGTGGTTTCCGGACAGGATGTCTGGATGCCGGGGGAAGCGGACCTGGATGGGATCCGGGTATCGAAAAGCGAAACGTATTCAGGCCAGAGTCTTTACGGCTATATTGACGGGGGAGCCGACCTTTACATCGAATACGGATTCCTTAAATTATTTGTTACTGAATATCAATGGAATAATGAGACCATTACAGCAGAAGTATGGCTCATGAAAGATGCGCCTTCGGCATATGGCATTTATTCGCTGTCTCATTCGAACTGCTCCCTGTGGAATTCCCTCTCCACCTTCTCCTGCAGTTCAAGGTACCAGTCGGCGTCAGCGAACGGTTCGTTCTTCATATCGGTCACCAACCGTTCCGGGACATCCTCTTCGCAGGAATTTTGCGACAACCTGGTGAAAAAAATAATCGAGCTGAATCCCCAGGAGGTTTGGTACATGCCGGCTCTTTTCCAGAGTCCCAAACTGGGGGATTACAAGAATACCATCCGCTATTTTGAAGGGCCGCTAGGGGTTCAGAATGGGATCCCCGTACTGTCAGATCTATTGGAAGATCTTGAATTCGAGATGTATACGATCGTGACAGCCGATCCGGGACAGGCTGCCCTGATCGCACGGATCGTATTTCCCGACCAGGGAACCGTTAACACGTTCCTCGCAAGAGCCCAACTTAATCCGATCGACTACTCCTCCGATCCGGTACCTGCTGGCAATAACATGTACCGTTCCTGGTACAAGGTGAGCGACACGAAGATCATCTACATGGAAAGCATGGACGGGAACATCAACCTGAAGGATTATATCCCAAAGACACCGGAGCCTTACTGGCTGCAATACTAGCCGATCCGGACCTGTTTCAGGTCGATTTTTTCGATTTCCGCAGTGCCGAGTCCCAGGTTCTGCGCCATGGTCATGAATTGGCGGCCCCGCGGGCTCTCCTCTTTGGTGATCTGCTCGGCAACCCGCTTTTTATAGACGATGTCATACCCGATCCGGTCGACCGCCACAGGATCCGTCCCGAACAACATGACCTTGAAGTCGGTGATATACTGTGGATTGGCCCCTGGCCCGCCCTGATAGCAGCCGATCATTCCGTCGACGATATTCAGCACGACCTTATCGCGGAGCGGCGGGAAAGCACAGACCTCGGCAGTGGTTTCCGACCAGAGGTCCTTGTGCAGCCGGCCCGTGTTGCTGACCGAACCATAGGCAAGATTTTTCATGCAGATGGTAACGGATGCTCCGGCATTTTTCAGGATCGGGAGATTGATGATCTTATCCACCTGTTCCGTGCAGATCTTTGAAAAATAGGAATACTTGCCACCGTTGACCATATAGGGCAGGGTCTCGGCATCGTATTCTCCCTCCACATCGGCCCAGTAGTACCATTTCTTATCGATCATGGCTTCGCCGTAAAGCTTCCCTTCCTTATCATAGAACGATCCTGCCGCATCCTTGATCTCCGTACCCGCAATGCCCACCCCGGGAAAGTTGCCTGAAGTGAAACCGACTTCCTCCAGCTCAAACTGGCGGCGGTCCCAGATCACGATATCTTTTAACGGAATGCCCGATTCGACCAGCTGGTCGATCACCGCCCGGGTAATTTCGAGGCTGGTTGTCAGGTCCTTGCCCGCTACCGGGTTCACCTTAAGGCCGACCTTTTCACCCGGACTGACAAACTGCCTCCAGGCTTCCGGGATGGTTGATGCCCCGGTCAGGGCCAGCATACCCGCTCTGACCATTTCCCTGGCCGCATCCAGCCTGGGTTTTCGTTCCACCACACAATCCGGATGAGTCACCTGAACCACCTTTCCCGGGTATTTTCCGGGCATGCTCCACTCAGTTCGCGGGTACTTCATGGCATCCTGGATGTTCGTACCGGGTTTGGCAGGTTTGGCCGCATCCTGCCCCTTCAAGGCTTTCGGGATCCAGGATGAAATCACAGCGCCGAGCCCGAGGAGGGCGGAAGTTTTGAAGAACGACCGGCGGGAAAGGGAATGGCGAAACGATCCGGACATGATAAAAAGATTGGTACGTAAAAATAGGGAATTTATATTTTTGCAGTGTATTTTTGTTCCATGGCTCGCAAACTTTTCGCTCTGGTCATCGCGGCCGTTTTTCTCTGCAATCTTTGCGGTTATTATTTCATTTTCCTGGCCGACCAGTCCTGGTACCGGCATGAAATGAAAAACCTGATCCGGGCCGGGGAGTTCAGGCATGCGTATGAAACAATGGTTTTCGATAATCCGGATGTTCTCCGGGAGATCCGTTGGGTAAATGCAAAGGAGTTCAGGTACCATGGAAAACTCTTTGATGTGGTGAAGATGTCGGTGGAGGGCGGAAAAACAACCATCGTATGCATTAATGACCGGAAAGAGGAACAACTGATAGCAGGATACCGCCATTACGGAAAGCTGCTATCCGGGAACCAGTCCCAGGGACGGTCGCGACAGAACCTGGCCCTGTATCACCTGATCGTCAAACAGGCATTGGTCAGGAACTTCGTGGCCCCTCCCGCCCGGACAGTCGATCGGCTGACCTTCTTTTACCAAGCCTCCCACTACCGTTCCCCCGCAGTTATCCCCGCTCCTCCCCCTCCCGAATACTCCTGACCTGTTTCTTCTTCCCGAACACCGGATCAAGTTTCTATACCTGTCTCTTGATCCATTTACCTATTTTCTGTTCATCTAAAAGTATCCGTTATGAAAAACATAAAGTTATCTATTTATCTATTTATATCTATTTGTCTTGTGATCTGTCTGCCCTCAGTCCGTGGACTCGGACAGGGATCTTCCCTGGCAGACACCATCAATCTCGACGAAGTTTCCATCAACGCGCTGCGAACCAATATTCCGCTCAAGGAGATCCCCGGGACAATCTCGGTAGTGCAGCGGCATAACCTCTACAATATGCAGAAGACGATCGCAGCAGACGAAGCGTTTCGCCTTGTCCCCGGCGTCAAGATCGACAACGGCACCGACGGTTCCAGGATCCACATGTACATGCGGGGGCAGGGCATCCTGTCAGAGCGCGGTATCCGCGGGATCCAGGTATTGATCGACGGCCTTCCCGTGAATGACCCGGGAGGGTATTGCCCCGATCTCTACGACATCGACTGGCAAACGGTTGATAATATCCAGGTCGTACGGGGGCTGGCGGCCTCCATGTACGGCAGCGGCGCCACCGGGGGCATCGTGGACATCACCACCCTCAGCGGCGGTCCGAAACCCGTGCAGAGTACGTTGTACGGTTCGGGAGGCTCTTACGGCTTCTGGAAAATCCTGGGCCAGGTCGACGGAACGCAGGGCGATGTGAACTACCGGGTTTCCTATTCCCATGTGCAGGGTCATGGCTACCGTGACCACCAGGCATTTCTCGGGGATAATTTCTATGAAAAAATGAGTTGGACGCCCAGTTCAAACATTAAACTCACGCAGATCCTCTCTTACACGAATTACTTCAACCAGAATTCCGAAGGAATCAACCTCTACCGCGAAGAACAGTTCGGATCCAGGGCTGCCAATACCGATGCGGCTCCCTACAACGAATTCCAGAAGACCCAGCGCATCACCGGCGGACTGATCCTGAACTATGCCTTTGCAAAGAACCAGGAACTGACCCTGAAAGGCATGATCCGTCCCTATACGTATATGGAACAATCCAACGGGGGCGTGGATTATAAAAGCATCCTGAATCCTTATGCATCAGCGCAGTACATGATCCATTTCGGATCGGATAACGTGAAGAACCACCTCGGAGTGGGAGCGGATTTCAATTCGCAGAACACGACGGAGCACAATTTTGCGGTGCCTTCCGGCGACGAGATCGACAAAAACAGGGAGGACAGCTATTTCAGCCAGGAAACCTTCGAAACCAACCGGCTACAGATCAACCAGCTGATCAACCAGCGCAGCGCAGGGGTTTACCTGATCGACAAGCTGGACATCGGCAAGAAACTGTTTGCCATGCTGAATGTACGTTATGATTACATATACAACAAGCTGACCGACAAGATGGATTATTCGACACCCGATTCGCTGATGTCGGGGGATAAAGTGTTCAACAAACCCACGTGGCGCTTCGGTCTTGTTTACAACCCTCTGAAAGCCATCGGTCGTTATGCCGACTTTGGCTCCGGGTTCCTGCCTCCTACCGGCGATGAACTCTATAACAACCCGGTGCGCTGGGGCGGATTCAACGATTCGATCGAGCCCTCCACTTCGATTGGCGGGGAACTTGGCATCCGCGGCGAACCTTTTAAATCACTCTATTACAACGTGACCGGCTTCTATATTGATACGAAAAACGAATTTTACCGCTACCGCGTGCCCTGGATGGGCAATACCTCTGATGTTTATGCCAATATCGGCGGAAGCACCCGCTGGGGCATTGAAACCTTTGTTTCTTACTCCCCGGTCAGGAATCTCCTGTTCGATGTTGCTTACACCTACTCGCATTTTAAGTATACCGCCCCCGACAGCATCAGCGGCCATTGGATCCCGGAAAGCCCTCAGCACATGCTGACCGTTCAGGGATCCTACAACTTCCTGAACCATTTCGTTGTCGCAGCCAACGTACAGTACCAGTCGGAATGGTGCATTTTTGCCGACTCCACCCATTACGATCACTATACGCTCGGAGCAACGGAATATCAGCCTGCGAACACTTACAGTTCGTGGGTTGACGGGTTTGCCCTGGTCAGCCTCGATCTTCATTATTACTGGAAACTCGGCTGGCTTAAGGGCGATCTCGGATTCTACGTGAAGAACCTCCTTGATGAACATTACTACGGGTTCACCGAACCTGACAATCCTCCCGACTACAACAATTATCAGCCGGCGCCGGGAAGGGAATTCTTTGTGAGCCTCAAGCTCAATTTTTAATCACCTTGATAAAAAAAGCGGGGGATTTTGTTTTTATCCTCCGCTTTTTCTTTGGTAACGATGCGGATCAGATCGGCATCCCGAAACCGAAGAAGAATCCGTTGGTGCCGATCGACGTGAATGCGTATTCAAAACGGATAACCATGTCGTAATAAGTGACAAAATCCAGACCGAGGCCCCAGCTGTAAAGCATTTTGTTGTCATACGGATTGTTTTCGGAAAACTTGTTGACCACATATCCGCAATCAGCAAACGCGTTGAGGTAAAAAGCATACTGGAGCGCCTTGAACTTGTTTTTTTCCTGTCCCGGTTTGGTCTTTTTAAGGCTCGGTTTGATCAGTTCATACTTGAAATTGCTTCGGAAATAATACATCTGGTCCCCTTTCAGGGTATAGAGGTCATAGCCCCTGATGAAATCTTTTTTATACATCATGTTGAGCTGGTAGTAGTATGGGTAGTTCTGGCCGGAAGCCCCCTCCGCCTTGACCATTTCAGCGACGTAGAATTTCCTGCTGATCGCCTGGTAAAAGTGCAGATCAGTCCCGTAATAAAATATATCCACATCCTTAGATACGATACCCAGGCCTATTTTATTCACGAATACTCTCAGCAGGCTTCCTTTCAAGGGGTAAGACTGACTGTTCCTTGAATCGTAATAATAATCGGCATACAGGCTAAGAGATAAATTAGTCCGTTTCTGTCCCCCGAGAAAATTGGAATCCAGCTGGTGCAAGGAATCGGAGACCTGTACCCATTCTCCGCTGAGCTTCATGGTCCCATAGTTGTATAAACCCGGCCGCAAGGTCAGTTTTGCCGAGACGACGACGTTTTGCAAGCTATTGTAATCATACAGCATCTGCCGCTTGTTTTCCAGCGAGCCATATTCAACCGTGTAAAGATTCTGGTATGCCGCGCCGAATGTGATGCCTGTTTTCTCTCCTTTCCCGATCCATGGGATCCTGTAGCCCCAGGCCGCGGCATAGGATTTCCCTGCATAGCCAACCAACGATGTCTGGTGACTGGTGCCAAAGAGGTTGTTATGACTGAAGAACAGTCCCATGCTTAAGGCGGTCCAGTCGATGTCCCGCAACCACTCGTTGAAGTTGGGTGCATTCAGTTTTGCAACCGGAAAGATCCACCAATAGTGCCGTTCTGTAACATCAATGACCAATGTATAACGGTTTCCGTCGATCTGTTTCAATGACAAACTGACCGTAAGGAACAGGTTGGTGTTGATCAGATTCTCGCGGCTGTAGGTCATCAACAGCCGAAGTTGGCTTGAGTCACCGGTAATCCATCGTTTCTCCCTGAAATGTATACCCTGTTTCGTTTCAACGACAGCCAGGCTGTCGCCGACTTTGAAATTGAGTTCCCGCGTGATGATCCTTTCTTTTGTCAGATCGTTTCCTGCAATCTCGATCCCGGCAATGTGGATGTATGGATAAGGCAACGTATCGGGCAGTATCACTGCTCCGTCCTTGTTCTGTGCTGTCAGTATGAGAGTGCAAAATACAAAGCCAAGGATGAACAGGATTCTATCATTCATTTAAAGGTGATATTAGAATGTCTCCTGTCCCGAGAAGTAGAACCCTTTTGACTTGACGCCAATGGCATAGTCGAGGTTGATGTTGGTCCGGAAATACTTGTTGACCATGATGCGAAGTCCGATCCCTACCCCTGGTTTTATGTATTCGAACAGGTGGATATTCTTTTCGGGGTATGGACTGTCAGTCGTAACGGCATTAACGAAGAGAACGCCACCGATAATGTGC
>DAIRDK010000095.1:0-10099 GCA_036796175.1 Bacteroidales bacterium
TCTGGTCAGATAATCCGGTGTGACCCTGAGGGGCAGTGAGTCGGACGGAACGGTGTCGTTGTGCGGATTGTAGAGCATGACCAGGACCTCCTTGGCCGGCAGGGTGGTGAACGCATCGATGACTCTGCCATTCAGAACCATGGAGTCAAGCGTGTTTCCTGTACTGAAAGCATAACGCAGTCCTGTCATTTTGTTGTTCTCTGTAATGTCGGAAACAGCGCTACCGAAATCGATGTTGTATGTTTTTTCCGGCCGCAGGGGGGATTGGAACACCACCAGCAGGGATTTGCCCCTCAGCCTGTAATCGGGTGCTTCGTCCAGCGGAGGCGAGACCAGGATCTTGTTCCCGGAAGACTCGATGTTGATGAATTCATCAAAATCGATGCGGATGGTTTTGCCTGTAAATTGTGTGCTGTTATTCGGAGGATCATAGTCCTTAACGGTAGGAGGAGTCAGGTCTTTCGGCCCTCCTTCGGGGCTGACCATGTTGGCGCAGCCGGAAAACAGCAAGATCAGGACCAGGGAGATGGCAATAAAATATGAGCCGGATCTTTGCAACGTATCAGAGGGTTTTCCCGCCAAAGGTAGGGTATTTTTTCTGTAATTTTGATTACTTTTGCACCTCAAATTCCGACGGTTCAGCTTCTTTAGTCGTAAATCAACTCCAACCCTATGTCAGGACACAATAAATGGTCAACCATCAAGAGGAAGAAGGGGGCGCTTGACGCCAAGCGGTCCAAGATCTTTTCCAAGATCATCAAGGACATTACCATTGCAGTCAAGGAAGGCGGTGCCGACCCTGACGGCAATCCCAGGCTGCGGCTTGCGATCGCCAATGCGAAAGGAGCCAGTATGCCCAAGGAAACCATTCAGCGTGCGATCAGCAAAGGTTCTGATAAAGATGCAGCCTCGCTTTCCGAAACGACCTATGAAGGGAAAGGCCCGCATGGCATTGCTATCTTTGTTGAGGCTACGACGGACAATACACAGCGCACGGTGAGCAACATCCGGGCTTATTTCAGCAAGCACGGGGGCGAGCTCGGCAAGAACGGCTCCCTGAACTACCTCTTCGAACGAAAAGGGATCTTTGTGGTGCCGAAGGGCACGATCAACCAGGAAGAATTTGAAATGGAGCTGATCGATGCAGGCGCCGAAGACATCACGCTCGAAGACGATGTCTTCACGATCACTACTGCCATGGAAGATTTCGGCAGCATGATGAAGAAACTCGAACAGCTGAAAATAGAACCGGAAAGCGCGGAGCTGGAAAGGATCCCGAGGTCAACAGAAACCCTTGACCAGGACGCGGCCCGCAAGGTGCTCAAGCTGATCGATGTGATCGAAGAAGATGAGGATGTGACGAATGTCTTCCACAACCTCACCCTCACGGATGATCTGATGGATTAAATATTGCAGATATACTGCGTCAGATTCACCCCTTTATCCAGGTTTAATTTCTTTCTCAGGCGGATCCTGGAAATTTCCGTACTCGGGGCTGTTATTTTCAGAATGTGGGATATTTCCTTCGTGCTCAGGTTCATCCGCAGCAGTGCGCACAGCTTGTGATCAGTCGGCGTTAACTGCGGGAACTTCTGGCGCAGTCGTTCGAAGAATCCCGGGTGGATCTTTTCAAAGTGCGCCTTGATGCGGTACCAGTCGTTGTCGAACTTCACATTCTCATCGATGGTATTCAGGACATTGGTGATGTCGACACGGGTGATGTTCTTGCCTCCTTTCAGGAGCCGGTTGATATCTTTTCGGATGAGCCCGATGATCTTGTTCTTTTGTGAGATGAAGATGGATGAGGTAGCCAGCTCACGGTTGATCAGGTCCAGTTCCATCTGATGTTTCTGCTTCAGCAGCTGGTTGACTTTCTGTTCCGCGCGGATCCGTTCCTGGAGGCGCTGGTTCTTCTCTTTTTCGGCCTGTTTGCGCTGGGTGATCTCGTTTTTCAGCTCCAGGATGATTCGCTCGTTCGTGAGTTCAAGCAACCGCTGGTAGTTGGCCACTTCAATGGAGGCGCGGATCTGGTCGATATCGACGGGCTTAAAGAGGTATGCATAGGGTTTGAGGGAGAATGACTTGTTAAAAACCTCGGTCCTGTTCAGCGAGGTGAGGAAGATCACGCCGCAGGTGGTCGATTCCGTCAGGATCTTGGCTGCTTCGATCCCGTCCATGGTCCCGGCCAGCTTTACATCAACGATCGCGATATCGGGCTGACGGTTTTGATCTTTCAGCTTCAGGATGTTCTCCACAGCTGCTTCTCCTTTGGTGTCAATGCCCATGATCTCGTAACCGTAATCGGTAAGTTTCGCTTTCAGGTCATGAGCGAGGATCAATTCATCTTCGATAATGTAAATGCTGATTGCTGACATGGTATTATTTTTTGGTAAATGATTTACTGCCTTGTTAAATCTTCATTTGTGCATTATTCACAATGTTGTATGTATCCAGAGCGATCACCAACTCTTCGTTGGTGGGCATGACCATAACGATCACCTTGGATCCGGGTCGTGTCAGGATCACTTCACGGCCCCGGACATCTTCATTGCGGGAGCTGTCGAAATCGATACCCAGGAAATCCATTCCTTCCAGGATCTTTTTACGGGTCTCCACGTCATTCTCACCGATCCCGCCGGTCATCACGATCAGATCGACGCCTCCCATGGCAGCGGTGTAAGCGCCGATATATTTCTTCACCCGGTAAGCATACATGTCGAGGGCTACCTGGGCCCGTTCGTTCCCGTTGTGGGCGGCGATCTCCACGTCGCGCATGTCATAGGATATGCCGGAGATGCCGCAGACCCCCGACAGCTTGTTAAACATTGCGTTGGTATCCTTGATGGACAGGTTTTCTTTTTCGGCGATGAACAACAGGACTCCGAGGTCGACATCACCGCTCCGGGTACCCATCATCAATCCTTCCAGCGGAGTGAATCCCATGGAGGTATCGACCGATTTCCCGTTCATGATGGCGGCAACCGAGGAACCATTGCCCAGGTGGCACGTGATGATCTTCGACTGGTTCATGTCCCTGGTCAGGAAGCGGCAGGCTTTCTGGGCAACGTATTTATGCGACGTGCCATGGAATCCGTACCGGCGGATCTTGTATTTTTCATAATACTCATACGGAATGGCATAGAGGTATGAGTAGGGAGGCATCGTCTGGTGGAAGCTGGTATCGAACACCGCAACCTGGGGGACATCCGGCAGGATCTTATCGATGGAAAGAATCCCCTTGAGGTTGGCCGGGTTATGGAGAGGTGCCAGTTCGCAGAGTTTTTCGATATCGCGCCGGGCATTATCGTCAATGCGTACGCTGGAGCTGAAAAACTCTCCTCCATGGGCAACACGATGGCCTACGGCGGCGATCTCGGAGATCTCCCTGATCACTCCCTGCTCGGGGTCTTTCAGCGTTTCCAGGATCAGGTTGATGCCGTCCTGGTGATCGGGAACATCGCGTGTGACCTTATACGCTTCCCGGCCCGGGACCTGGTGTTTGAGCTGGCTGTTCTGGATGCCGATCCGGTCGAGCAACCCTTTCGCGAGCAGATCAGAATCCTTCTCAATGTTGATTACCTGGTATTTGATGGAAGAACTTCCACAGTTCAGGACAAGAATTTTCATTTTTAAAATAGTTGGTTAGTTTTTTTGAGTGTATAGTCGGTGTATTATCAAGGGCTTATTGTGATTTTTGTTAGGTAATGCAAACCTACAACATTAAACTGCATTTTCAAAGACTTTTGTTAATAAATATTAATTTTTTCTCAGGGAAAGATGAAAAAACCCTTGTTATCATCAACAAAGGGAGTATGAGTGCAGATGTAAAATGTTATGTAAACCACCACCCTGACAACTATTTGCAAATTTGGGTAAGGTTATGGTATCTGTCCGGGTTAAGATTATTCCGGGGGTGGAGGGAAATAACCGGGGGATATTGTATTTTTGATTTCCCTTTTCCGAAATCCAGCCGCATGGAGGTTCTCAATGCCGTTATTTCCTGGCTGATGAAGCAGCGGATTCACCAGATCGAGCTCTTCATGAAATATCCTCATGAGGTTCAGATGGAATGGTTCCGCAGGCTAATTCAGTCGGCCCGCTCAACCGAGTGGGGAGTGCGGTTCGATTACCATACTATCAACAGCCCCGAAGAATTCAGGCGCCGGGTTCCGGTCCATGATTATGACCGCCTCAAGCCCTGGATCGATCGGTTGAGAAGAGGCGAAAAGAATGTTCTTTGGCCGTCGGATATCAAGTGGTTCGCCAAATCTTCAGGCACGACATCCGACAAGAGCAAATTCATCCCGGTGAGCCAGGAGGCCCTTGAAGAATGCCACATGAAAGGCGGTAAGGACCTGTTGTCCGTTTATTGCAACAACCACCCCGACACCCTGTTGTTTGCCGGAAAGAGCATCGCCATGGGGGGATCCGGGCAGATGATGGAAGTGGGCAACGAAACCTACTATTACCAGGGAGACCTGTCGGCCATTATAATGAGCAATCTCCCGTTCTGGGCTGAACTGCGGAGAACCCCTGAATTGTCTGTCGCCCTGATGGAAGAGTGGGAAAGCAAGATCGAGGAAATGGCCAGGATCACTATCCAGCACAATGTGACCAGCATCTCCGGTGTCCCTTCCTGGGTCCTTCTGCTGTTCAAGCGGGTTTTGGAGAAGACCGGGAAGGAGAATCTGCTCGAGGTGTGGCCGAATTTCGAGCTCTTCATGCACGGCGGGGTCAGTTTTACGCCTTATGCCGAACAATTCAGGAAGATCCTGCCCTCACCCCGGGTGACCTTCCTGGAAACCTACAATGCATCAGAGGGGTTTTTCGGCATCCAGGATCGTGACGGTGCCGATGATATGCTGCTGATGCTGGACTATGGGATCTATTACGAGTTCATCCCCCTGGACGAACTGAACAGGGAACATCCTTCTGCACTCGCACTGTCAGAGGTGGTAACCGGGACCCACTATGCCCTGGTGATCTCCACCAACGCAGGTCTCTGGCGTTATGTCATCGGCGACACGATCCAGTTCACTTCGCTGAATCCTTACCGGTTCCGGATCACCGGCAGAACCCGGAATTTCATCAATGCCTTTGGCGAGGAGCTGATCGTGGACAATGCCGACAAAGCCCTGGCGGCCGCTTGCCTGCAGTGCGGAGCTGTGGCCACGGAATACACCGCGGCCCCCGTGTACCTTTCGGGGAATGACCGGGGTGCCCACGAATGGCTGATCGAGTTCGAGACGCCCCCGGACGATCTTCAGGCATTCATTACCGCACTCGATTCAGCTCTGAAATCGCTGAACTCCGATTACGAGGCCAAACGGTACCGCGGGCTGATGCTGCAGGAACCGGTGGTTCGCATCATGCCGGCAGGCACTTTTTATCATTGGCTTAAGTCCAAAGGAAAACTGGGCGGTCAGAACAAAGTGCCCCGGCTGTCGAACGACCGCAAATACATCGATGAAATTATCAACATGTCCCGTTGACTTGTTCTTTTTTTATCTTTGAATAAATAAACCGACCTTATGCACATTGGCGTCGCAGGTAATATCGGCTCAGGCAAAACCACTCTGACTGCCCTCCTGGCAAAGAATTTCGGATGGTCCCCGCACTATGAGGACATCGACACCAATCCTTACCTGCAGAGTTTTTACGAAGACATGCAACGCTGGTCATTCAACCTGCAGATCTACTTTCTGAATACACGTTTCCGGCAGATCATCCAGATCCGCAAATCGGGCAAGAAAGTCATCCAGGACCGCACGATCTACGAAGATGCGTACATTTTTGCACCCAACCTGCATTCGATGAACCTGATGAGCAGCCGGGACTATGAGACGTACCTCTCGCTGTTTGAAATGGTCAGCAGCCTGATCCAGCCTCCCGACCTGCTGATCTACCTTCGGGCCAGCGTCCCTACCCTGGTCAGCCAGATCCAGAAACGGGGGCGGGAATACGAAAGCGCCATCCGGCTCGATTACCTGAAGAACCTGAACGAACGTTACGAAGAGTGGATCGACGGGTATAAGCTGGGCAAATTGCTTGTGATCGACGTGGATACGGTTAAATTCAGCGAATCGCCCGACCAACTGGGCATCGTCATTGACAAAGTGAATGCCGAGCTGCACGGTTTGTTTCAACCATGAGAGTGCTTGCCATCATCCCGGCCAGGTATGCCTCCACCCGTTTCCCGGGGAAGCCCCTTGCAATCATCGACGGAAAATCGATGATCCGCAGGGTCTATGAACAGTGCCAGGAGTGCAGGGACCTTTCACGCATCATCGTAGCTACCGACAGCAAAGCCATCAGCACGCATGTTGCCGGTTTCGGCGGACAGGTGATCATGACCTCCGAGCATCACCGCAGCGGAACTGAACGGTGTGCGGAAGTGTTGGAAAAGCTGAGGAGGACCAAGGATTTTGTTCCTCCCGATGTGGTCGTCAATGTCCAGGGAGACGAACCCTTCATCGAACCCCAGCAGATTACTGAAGTGATCCGGATCTTCAGGGAACCGGGTGTGATGATCTCGACCCTGGCAAAAAAGATCCGCTCTGCAAAAGACATCACCAACCCCAACGTGGTCAAGGTCGTCTTCGGCAGCGACCACCGGGCGATGTACTTCAGCCGGTCACCGATCCCTTACGTCCGGAATCATTCCCCTGAAGCATGGCCGGAACACGCCGATTTCTTCAAGCATGTCGGAATTTATGGTTACAGGCCTGAGATCCTGGAGAACCTCGTGACCCTGCCGGTTTCCCCGATGGAGAAAGCCGAATCGCTGGAACAGTTGCGCTGGTTGGACGCGGGTTTCTCAATCACGGTTGCAGAAACTGAATATGAGACTATTGCGATCGACACGCCAGCCGATTTATTAAAAATTACTAACACTAAAAGAGGCAACCGGCGCTGAATTCATATCTTAGCGGTCGAAAAAGCGGGAACGGATGGATGGCACACTTTACATTGCGGAACTTCTGGAGCAGCATGACTGCGTCATCGTACCCGGTCTCGGAGGGTTCATCGGAAGCTATCACCCGGCAGCGATCCATCCCCTGTACCACACCTTTCAGCCTCCTTATAAGAAACTTCTCTTCAATGTCAGCCTGAAACACAACGACGGACTGCTGGCAGACCACATGGCCCGCAAGGAACAGATCTCATTTGCGGAGGCCAACGAAAAAGTCAGGAAATACGCGGAGGAATGCTCGCTGCGCCTCAAGCTCAACAAGCAGATCCTGATCCGCGATGTGGGACGCCTGTTCCTGGGTCAGGAAGGGACGATCCAGTTTGACCAGGACCTGAGGCATAACCTCCTGGCTGAGTCGTTCGGCCTGCAGCCGTTCTTCTCGGTACCGGTGCATAAAGAACAGGAAGCTGAGGCCCCTGCCATGACCCATGAGCGTGTTCCGGTCACGGTGAAACTGGCCAGAAGGGCTGTTTACAGGCCGCTGAGGTGGGCGGCCATCCTGGCCATCCCGGTGGGTTTGGCGATCCTGTTGAGTATCACGGGTTACGATCGGTTAAAAACCAGCGGGCTGACTTATGCCGATATCCTCTCCTCCATATCAGTCCGGCTTTCTCCCTTCAGCACCGAGGAGAAGAAAGCGGAACCCGTTCCGCTCAGGCATGCTGCGGCCGAAGTCCGGAATAACCCCCCGGCGTCGACGGAAACACGGCCAGCGGCACCGGCACTTCAACCGGAACCTGTTGCAACCCCTGTTCCCGACGGCCGGTTTGCCGTTATCGTGGGGGCATTTCGTGTCCGGGAGAATGCCACCCGGCTGATCACCCGTCTCCAGGACGAGGGATTGCCCGCATCGCTTTACGATGTGACCCCGGGAGGACTCCACCGGGTTACGGCAGGCCGTTATTCCGACCGGGCCGAGGCGATCGAATCCCTGCACCGGATCCGGGCAAAAGGTTTTGAAGGCGCCTGGTTACTGGTAAAATAGGTTTGCATGGCGAAGAAGAAACTGGTCCACTTCACCGAGAACCTGGCATTCCCCCATCTCTTCCAACCCCGATACCATGAACTGATCCCTGAGTTCCGCATGCGCTCGCAATGGGGGAAGGAGTTCTTCGGCAATGATCATCCCATCGTGCTTGAACTCGGATGCGGAAAAGGGGAATATACGGTCGCCCTGGCCCGGAAATACCCGGAACAGAATTTTATCGGCATCGACATCAAGGGAGCACGCCTCTGGCGGGGCAGTAAGACCGTGTCGGTAGAAACGATCCGCAATGCGGGCTTCGTCCGCACCCATGCCAACAACCTGCCGCACCTGTTCGCACCGGGCGAAGTGTCGCAGATCTGGATTACCTTCCCCGACCCTCAACCCAGGCATGAACGGAAACGGCTGACTTCACCCGGATTCATCGAACGGTACCGGAATGTGATGATCCCCGGCGGAGTAGTTCACCTGAAAACCGATGACCGGCCTTTTTATGAGTACACCCTGGATGTAATCGTGCAAACGGGCCTGCAGATCCAGTGGAAGACAGAGGATCTGTATGCTGCCGGAACGGCACATGATGCAGCTTCCGTTCAGACTTACTACGAGTCGATCTGGCTCTCCCGGGGTAAAAAGATCTTTTATATGCGGTTTACAGTCTGAAGAAAAAAATTAAAAAAATTCATCATCATATTAAATTTGCTCTTATATTTGCAGAGCCAATTCAAAGAAACAGCCTGATGATAACCGATATGTCCATTACCCGGTTTAACGTCATGGTGAGCACCCCGCTCGCCTGATCAGGCTATTTCCTTTGAGATCCCGATAACCATAGTAGTAACCTAATCCTGGAGGAAAAGCCATGAAGACCATGACCTTTCTGGTTCCGGCATTTGCCATTGCAAACCCGGCGCCTGTCGAAAAGACCCGAATCAAGCGTGTGAACCGAATGAAAAAACGACGAAAACCTTAGTTTTATGAGTGCCAAAGAACGAATCATTACGATTAAAAATAAATATACCAGCAGATATTCACCTTTACTCAGGGATCTGAAAGAGGCGATTGCGGGCACGGACCAGGATTTCACGGAAGGCCGGCTGGGCCGGGCCATTTTCCTGCTCTCTGTGCCTATGGTCCTGGAGATGGTCATGGAGTCGATGTTCGCCGTCGCGGATATCTTCTTCGTCAGCAAACTCGGTCCCGATGCCATTGCCACGGTGGGGATCACCGAATCGATGATCACGATCGTATATGCAGTCGGGTTCGGGCTGGCCATGTCAACCACATCCCTGGTGTCGCGCAGGATCGGGGAGAAAAATCCTGCAGGGGCAGCCGTTGCAGCCGTGCAGGCGATTTACACCGGACTGGTCGTTTCGCTGCTGATCGCCGTGCCCGGGATCCTTTGGGCCAAAGACCTGTTGCACCTGATGGGTGCGAACCACGCCATTGTGGACGGGATGAGCGGTTATACCCGGCTGATGCTGGGCGGCAACGTCGTGATCATGCTGCTGTTCATCATCAACGCCGTGTTCCGCAGTGCCGGTGACGCGGCTGTGGCCATGCGGATCCTCTGGTTCGCCAACCTGATCAACATGGTTCTCGATCCCATGCTGATCTTCGGGCTCGGTCCTATTCCCGCACTGGGCGTGACCGGGGCGGCTATATCGACGACCACCGGCCGCGGGCTGGCGGTGTGTTATCAGCTGTACCTGCTGCTATACGGGAAGAAGCGCATCCGGATCACCAGGAAAGAGCTGGCATTCAGACCGGCCATTATGTGGAAACTGGTAAAGATCTCTTTCGGGGGCATCGCCCAGAACATCATCGCCACTTCGAGCTGGATCGGGCTGGTGAGGATCATCTCGATGTTCGGCAGTACGGTGGTGGCAGGTTATACGATCGCCATCCGCATCGTCGTCTTCGCGTTGCTGCCTTCCTGGGGGCTCAGCAATGCCGCGTCAACCCTGGTCGGACAAAACCTCGGAGCGGGGAAGCCGGAGCGCGCGGAACGGTCGGTATGGTTTGCGGCCAGGGTCAATATGATCATGCTGGCCATGATCGGTGTCGTCCTGATGGTCTTCAGCGAGTTCTTCATCCGCTTGTTCATCCATGAAACCGGTGTGGTGGAGGTAGGCGTCAAC
>DAIRDK010000096.1:0-10074 GCA_036796175.1 Bacteroidales bacterium
CATACAGGTACAGGTAACATTCCCCTTTGCGCTCGACCAGGATGGCCAGGATGTTGCCGTTGGGATGCCACGCCAGCAGGGGAAACGAAAAATCGGGACGCTCGGCCAGCCGGTACCCTCCCCTGAAGATCCTCTTCTTTTTACCGGTCTGCAAATCCTGGATGAAGATTTTGTAAACCCCGAGATCCTGGTACGTGTAAGCTACATGGCTGCCGTCGGGACTGATCCTGAGCTGAGTGTAGGTGCGGTCGGTATTCTTCCGCTTGTTCAGCGGCTGTCCCGGCGGGTCGTAACGGCCTTCGGCCTGGTTCCCGTACAACGACTTGTAATACTCCAGCCAATCCTTGATCAGGGTGGAGAACTCGACCGAAAGTACGTAGGTAAACCCCTTTTCAATGTTCCGGCTCAGCCGGGCCATGTAAACAATGTTGGGGATAGTCGATTCGCCATATTTCATGGCGATATAATGCCACAGCGAATGACCCGCATAAGTGGCGCTTGGGCCCGAGAGCCGGCTGAACTTGTTGTAGTTGCCGGTCAACACGGCATCCCTCACGATGTTGTCGATCTCGGTATTCCATCCTTTGGAAATGTAAGAGATCAGCCCGTTGAAATACCATTCCGGCATGGTGAACAGCGCATTGTTCTTGATCTGCGCACCCACCCCGCTGCCGAACATCATCTGGTTGAGGATCACCGTGGCCACCCCGGCCCGGATCTGCTCCTCGAAATGATTCAGGTCGCCGTCGAAATAGAGCATCACTTTCCCTCCGATGATCCGGGTTACACCTCCCGTGTTGTAATATTCCCAGTCGTCCTCTGACCCGATATTACTTTGTTTCAGATCGGAAAGGTTGTTGAATATGATGAACTGGATCTTGGCGTCGAGAGCCGACTGAAGCTGCAACTCGATCTCATGAATATGGCCGTCGGCATACTCAGCTGCATAGATAGCGAGTTCTTTCCCGTTGAGGTAGAAATAAGTATCGAATTTATCATACCGGTAATAGGTCCAGAAAAAATCATTGTACTGGACCCTGCTCTTGCCGAAGGTGACCTGCGAACCGTTGTAGAACTGCGCATTCAGCGCCAACGGGCTGCATACAGTCACAAGGAGCAGCAACCATGCGGCCGGATGGCGGACAGGCAGGGAACGGGACAGGACGGTGCAGGTCATACAGTAACAAACGGGTATTCGGGGAGTAAAAGTACTGAAAAGTCCCGGAGACTGCAATGAATGTAGGTGACAGGGTAACAGGGTAACAAGGTGACAAGGCAGTAAGGATTTCAGGTTCCTGGTTTCCTGGGCTTAGTTCATGGGTACTTCCATGATCAGGAACTCTGACTCGCTGTCAGCCCGAATACTGACCTTCCCGGTATCCCGGATGCCTAAGCCGTCGCGTGCAGTGAGCGGCTGACCGGCAACGATGAGGCCGCCAGAGATCACGAACACGTAAACTCCGTCAATTGGCTTCTTCAGGGTGTACTCAGCTGAAAAGCCCTTGTCAAAATGCCCCAGGTGGAACCAGGCATCCTGGTAGATCCAGACACCTTCATCTTCAGGAACCGGAGAAAGGACTTGCTGCAGCCGGTTGTGGCGCTTAGCCGGATCGAGGGTGATCTGCCCGTAGCGGGGCGTGACGTTTTTCTGGTTCGGGAATACCCAGATCTGCAGGAGTTTGACTGGCTGGTCGTCGTTGGCATTGTATTCGCTGTGGAAGATCCCGGTGCCGGCGCTCATCACCTGGATGTCGCCGGACCGGATCACCGATGCATTGCCCATGCTGTCTTTATGCGCCAGGTCCCCCTCCAGCGGAATCGTGATGATCTCCATGTTGTCGTGAGGGTGCATATCAAAACCCATGCCCGCCTGCACCGTGTCATCGTTCAGTACGCGCAGCGCCCCGAAATGGACCCGCCCGGGATCGTAATAATTTGCGAAACTGAAGGTGTGGTGCGTCTGAAGCCACCCGTGGTTCGCATATCCCCGGGTTTCTGCCTTATGAAGAATGAGGTTTGCCATATTGCTTTCGTCTTAACTGGTTGACGATGCAAAGTTAGAAAGATTCTAAATAATAGAATTGAAGATTCCTCATCTTATTTCATCTTACGCTCCAACTGTCCCTGTCCTCACTTCTCCTGCCCGTTTATAATTGGTAAAAATCACACCATTTGTTGTGACCAAGCTATCCGTTAAGGTGAAAGCCGCAGGCATAGTGCCCTCGCCGAACAAGCGTTTACCGGTACCGAGCGTAACCGGGAAGACCATGAGCCACAGTTCATCGACCAGGTCATGTTTGAATAGTGTCTGGGCAAGATTGCCGCTGCCTATCACCTTTAACACGGATCCGTCCCCGGCTTTGAGCTCATTGATACGTGCCACAATATCGCCGGTGATCAACTCAGAGTTGTTCCACGAAAGTTCCATCGGGTGGCTAGAAACCGCATATTTTGTGACATCATTGATACCCGGCCACATATCTGCATGTTCGGGCCAGTAAGCGGCAAAGATCTTATATGTTTTTCGGCCCAGAAGAAGATCGGTGGCCTTCATGCTTCTTTGCATGAACTCATCAGCCTCCCGGTCAGCTTCGTAAAAATAGGGTGCAGTCCAGCCCCCATACCTGAAACCACTGGATTTATCCTCCTCAGGTCCGCCTGGCGCCTGCATGACTCCATCCAATGTGATAAACTCCTGAACAATTATTTTTCTCATGTTAATCTGTTTATAGTTCTTCATCACTTCTTCTTTTCCAGGTAATCTTTCACGAACACAACCCAGCTGTCAGCCTGATCCCTGGGATTGAGGTTGTATGGAAGATTTATCTCAACATCGGGTGCGATCCCGATATTGTCGATCGGATGCTCCGGCAGACGTGTGGAGCGTGTCTTCGGCATATAGATATACATGCCCTGAGTGACGACAGGTTCAGGGGAGGTATTGGAGTAATCGAGGACGCCGAAGGTGTTGCAGCCAAAAACAGTGACTTTGCTGCTGTGTTTTGCGTCAAGGATGAACTCTTCGCAACTGCTTCCGCAAAAATCGTCGATGATCACCCCAACATGTCTCGGGTAAGCGTATATGGTGTCCTCCCTGACCGTATCCGGAGGGTCAATAAGGACAAAGGATCCCCGGTGCTCCTTCATCTTTTGTACCAGGTGCTTCGTCCACTCTTCACCTCCCTTTCGGATATTGCCTGTCGCCAGGGCATCTTCGAACGACTTGATATTTCCTTCGGATGCATACCATTCAACGGCATCAGAAAGGTACGGACCGGTGTAGAGCAGCGGTAGCAGGCATTGGTAGGAGTAATCGATGCCGCCTGCGTTTCCCCTTACATCAATGATCAGGTTCGGGGTGGAGGTGATCTCTTTCAGGTTGGTCCTGACAAGACTGTCGATGATGGTCTTCTCGTCGTAACCAAAACTTGGAAGCCGCAGCATGACAGTGCTGTCGCTGATCTTCTTACAGGTCCAGAACTGGTTTCGTTCCATGGTCAGATGCAGATGTTCGTCATGAAAATAGTTGACCCACTCGTCCAGCAGGATCGTACACCTGTTGAAAGTGCTGGTTTGCGACGCCTTAATAAGCAGGGATTTCGTGAAGGCATCATATTCCTCCTTCGTGTTAACGTTGACTTTATCGGCAAACCCGGGATAATCACGTTCAACTTTCACGATGATCTCTTTCATCATCTTACTGCAATCGCAGTTCTGACCGAAGCCCGCAACTGCCGCCAGCATAAAAAGTACTACAAGCCTTTTCATTTTTTTATGTTTTTTTTCAATCAATAACTTACTGCTTATGCCTTCTTTTTCTTATCCCGCTTAAACACTACGATCCCTCCCACGATCACCGCACCGATCGCGAACAGCCACCAGATCCGGAACATGAAGACAATGAAGGCTTCAAAGATCACCCACCCGTCGCCCAGCGCTTCCCAGATCCTGACAAATAGGTTGGGGCGGTAGGCATCGACATTGACCTCACCGACTGTTTCGGTCACGATTACCGGCGACTGGTAGATGATCATCGTGAAATTGCAGTACTTCACCTGGTCCTCCAGCTCGAGGTTCCGGATCTCGTTCTCGTCGGCCATCGTCTGTTTCTGTAACCTGTCTTCCTCCGCGGAGCGGGTTTCCTTTGATTTTAATTTCCCCTCGTCGATATGCCACTTCTGCCGCTCGTCGTACGCCTTCAGCCGTTCCGCCGCTTTCTGCCTGGCAAGCATGGTGTAGGTCACATCATCCATTTTGATGATCCGGTAATCGAGGAAGAGGACCAGTTTATTCAGCCTTCGGACAAGCGTGTCAAGGTTTTCGTTCGGGATGCGCAGCACGATATCGTTCTGCACCACCACCTGCCTGCTGATCAGGACCGAATCACGGCTGATCCGGTCGCGCGACCGGTCGGTCTCATTGTTTCGCAGGTACGAATAGGTGACGTAACCTCCCGCCTCCGCGGCCATGTTCTCGATGGTCTCCGTCGCCTTGCGAACGTTCGCCACGCGGAATCGCGCTTCCGCCGTGCGTATGAACTTCTTCCCTTCCGGCGCAGTGAATTTCACATCCAGGTTATTCATTTCTGCTGCAGCAGGCTTTGGTGAAGAGTCCGAAACGGTCTGGGTTTCTCTTACAGCCTTTTCCTGCAGTTCTTTTGCACTCTGCCCACACTGGGTCAGCAATACCACCGCCCCGGTCGCAGCGATAACAAACAGATAGCGTTTTTTCATGTGATATTAGATATTTCATTTAATATAATATATTCTAAACCACAGAGTTGCACAGAGTATTACACAGAGTTCCACTGAGGCTGTGATCTATAAACCATATATAACATCCAGTCCTCAGTCATCAGTCATCCCGTCATCATGTCATCCTATCATCCCTTTATCCTCCCATCCCTGCATCCCTGTATCCTTGTATTCTTGCATTATTTATCTTTAAACAGAACGATCTTTGATATCCGGTACGCGACCGTAATGCTTGCGCTTCCAGTCGACAGGTCCAATCCCCACTCTTTGGTAACAACCTCGCTGAAATACATCGCATTACCGGTGGACTTGCTGTAATGGTAATAGAATCCGGGTGAGAGTTCGGCTGTGATGACAAAATGCTCGCCCGCCTTGTAACCCACACCAATAACGGGGTAAATACCGAGAACGTAGTCCTTCTCGGTATAGTCATCGTACAGGTCACCTTCCGATTTATGGTTGTAATAAGAAATCCCTGCATCCGCTCCGAGGCTGAGGTGGAGATTCTTCACCAGCGGGATCACCCTTTCGTAACCGGTTCGCAGTCCGAAGCCGACCACACCTCCTTTGGAACTACCGGAAACCGTATCATAGGTGATGCCGTCCGCTGTTGCCGTGGAGAGATCCAGCACCAGCCCCGTCACGCGGAAGTGGTTCTGTAGGTTTCCCATTTTGTAGGAGATGCCGAAGCTGTTCAGGCTGGAAAACCGCAACCCGATGTCATAGACACGCCGGTGCCCCTGTTCTTCCTGCGCCATCAGGGAGACGGCAAGCAGGCAGAACATTATAAGAGTTACTGTTGGTTTGAATTTCATGGTGACTGGTTTGGGTTTTACAAGTATAGTCACAGTGGACGTGTGACCCTTTATTTTTTGTCGGCGTGCTTTACAGATCGCCGGATGATCGCCTTGCTATCTGCATTTTTCATGGTTAGCCCGGAATGTTATGTCTAATGCCTGGCAGCCGCATTGCCGGATTAATCGTTGTATCCTGCTGGTGCAAAAGTTAAAACTACTAATTTATATGAAAGCTTACCAACCACTTTTTAATGATTGTATCATTCGTTGTAGTGTCGATCATAAAATAATAAATAAGCCCAATATTCTTCTTAAAGATATTCCATTCTACATATTTTGAGGACGAAGCCGGTTCCCATTTATTAATACTTTTGGTTCGGAGTAATAAGATTGAATCATTAAATTGGTCCGGTCTTTTGTCAATAACGACAGTCTCCCTATAATTTGGATTGTATCGGGGATCCCCAACATAGTGTCCAAATGTATAACCAACCTTTTCTGAGAGCGCTGGAAAAAGATTACAATAATTGGTAAAATTATCGCAATCGAGCGTATCGTACCCATAAACTGGAATATTGTTCCAATAAGGGACGTACATCTGATTTGAAATGGAATCTGATCCTATTGGATATTGATGCAAAATGTACGTGCTTTTTGTTTCTATCCTGATTTCTATTGTGTCGGGATGATTCTTATTCCATTCGTAATATTGCCAATAGGAGCCTGGAAATACGGGAAAATAGGATAATGGTTTAATGGTATCATGTTTCTGGATTGGATGATCATTGTTCTTACCACAGCCTTCGAAGATGAGGTAAAAACATATAAACAAGGCAGAAAATAATAGTTTAACGGTATAATCGGAAATTTTCACAGAAATCGAGTTCTAGTAAATGATATTAATCCAAACAAATAGGTTATTCCACATTGGTTTAATCTCTCTACCGAAAATAGATATCTGAATTTACTGTAATACGTTCAATCAAATGTAAGATATATCAAGATACTTCACGAAAGAACCACTCCCTGCTTCACCCCTAAAATCCCATTCCCAAACTCACACCGCCAGCATCCAGTATGCAGTTTCCGGTTAGCGGCTTTCTTATTTCTTCTCGATCACTCCGTCTTTCAGTAATGGTTCCATCAGGTTTGCTGCTCCTCCGTGCTCAATGATCTTCCCGTCCCTGATGCGGTCAACGTTTACTCCTCTGAATGTGATGGGTTTCCCCGTAGGTTTCATCCCGAACCACTCATTGGTAAATGTACCCGTGACGGAAAAAACGGTCACGACCGTGTCACCTTCGGATATCTGCTTTTCGATGGTCAGTTTCATATCCGGGAAAACCCTTCTGATCCCCAGGACATGATCGACTGCTCCCTGTATTCCGATCGGGTACCGCTCCCCTTCATAGATCTCCGTATACTCCTCTGAAATGAAGTCACTGATCCGTGACACATCACCTGTGTTTTCGACCTCCTCAATGTACTTCCGGATGATCGCTTTGTTGTTGGGATTTTTCATGGTTGGTATGGATTGAACCCAAAATTTTTCACTCTTCACTGTTCACTCTTCTCTAACCTTGTGCAACCCCTTTGGGGTTGACGTGTAAATCCAAACCCCTCGGCCCTACCGGAATGGAACCGCTACGCGGTTCAAACCAAATTCCCCAACCCATGACTCACACAACGAACAACGAACATCGAACATCGAACATCCAGCATCCTGTTTCCCTGCATCCCTGTATCCTTGAATCCATCCTCAGTACCTGAGTTCCCAGGTAATCACGGTCTGATTCGGGCGTACACTAAGGGTCCGAAGATGTCCTGCAACAGTATTGGATACGATTTCTGCTTTCTCAATTTCTGCGGACTTCAGGATGCTTCCTTGGGGTTCATAAATATATAAAACATATTCGTCATTCATGATGCATTCGCTGGTTCCTTTGAGGATACTCCCATCCCAGGAAACATCATTCACCTCCAGGCCTCCGCAGGATATGTGCCGGTTCGTAGCCAAAAACTGGGGATGATCCTGCTTTTCGCGGATGCAATACAGCTGGCAGTTATAGGTTGTATCGATCGGTCCGAAGCCGAATCCTTCCCTGAAGGCTCCGGTCATCCGTTTGGTCCAGAACTCAAATACAAGATATTCCTTCGCCGGATCAAGCCCCAACTCCTCAAACCGGATGCCCGTCCGGCTCTCGTCCGTGCGGCCCAGCAGGAGCCAGCTCTCATACGGTTTGTTGATCTCCAGGATGAAATGCGTATACGGTGATGTATAACGGGCATCGAAGATCCGGGGGCCGGATCCGCTCAGCTGGGTGCTCACCCGGTCGAGATACATGCTGCAGGAAGGATCGATGTCGTATACCTGGCCTGGAACGGTAAAGAGCACCGGGATCGAACGTTTTGCCGCCTCGATGATCCCGGTGTTGTAAACGGGTGCTTTGTCCGTGAGCATGAAGAGCGATCCGGTCATCGAGGTGACCATGCAGGCCGGGTAAGCGACTCCCTCCTTCAGCTCGATGTGGTCGGGATCATTACGCCATACAACGTTGTTGAACGAGTTGTACTGCGTCAGCGTCCGGAGACCGAAACCGTCATCGCCGATCCGGCATCCGTCAACGATACCCGCCAGCTCCGGCCGGATCCCCCAGCAGGCGAGCAGGAAGTTATCCCTGCCTACTTCCTCCCTGACCGCCTTGACTACGTTCCTGAAGGCTTCCACCCTGTCGGTGCGCTTATCGCTGAAATACCCGGAATTGCTGTTGTACCCTTCATACATCAGGTGCCGCAGGGCATCCAGCTTGTAGTATTTCCATCCATACTCACGGAAAGTTCTGTAGATTGGGCGTATGAGAGAATCTATTGCAACCGGATTTGAACCGTCTATCACATAGCCGATCCATCGGCCCTTGACCGGCTCCCCGGCATCGTCTGTAACAAAGAATGATTTGTGGCCAAGAACATAGTCCCTGCTCGTAAAGGCGACATTGGTCCAGATACCCGGTTTCAATCCCAGGTCTGATATGTACTTCGCGAGCCCGTTCATGCCATGCGGAAACTTTTCGTTCGGAACCGTCCATTTTTCCGGGTAAGCACACTCCTGCTGGTAACCGTCATCGATTTGTATGTATTCGAGGCCGTATGGCTTAAGTTTCTCTGCGAGGATATCTGTGTTCGCCCTCATGTCCTCCTCTGTGACCTTATTGAAATAAGCATACCACGAGCACCATCCTACAACCGGTTCCTTCCAAACATCGTAGGTCCACGGTTCAAAGTATTTCAGACCCCGGTGCTTCTGGTAGTAATGAGGCTTGAACAGGATGCAGATCTCCTTCCCGCGAACGGTGATCTGATAGGTGTTTACATTCTTTTCTTCAGATGCAGGACGGATCACCGTATTGGCCTGTTCGACGGAAAGCACCCAGTCCCGTTTCCTGTCGTAAACCGCCTGGTTAAGCAAGCTGTGGCTCAATCCGTTGGAATGCCGGATGAAGGTGCTTCCCGTATTGCGGTTCTCTTCGCAGGGGAACGATTGTTCCGAGGCCGTGATGATGCCCTCCAGTCCGATCTCCTTCCCGTTGGTGGAGGTCAGCGAGAAGGTGTGGCTCACCGCGCCGTTCAGCGAATCGCTGATCTCCCTGAAATAATAGTCTCCTGACTCATGCGACAGTGTCGCTGTGAGCAGTGTTTTGCCATCGTAATCAACCGCCAGTTTCCGGCCGGTGATCGTTATATGCGCAGGAACATTAGGCGGAGCTGCAGGGATAACAGGTGTCTGTGCCATTGCCCCGGTCATACCACCAAGCACAAATGCAATCATTGGTCCCTTAATTCTCATATCTTTCACTTTTCACTCTTCACTCTTCACTCATTTTGTGCAACCCCTCCGGGGTTGACGGGGAAACCCAAACCCCTCGACCCTACCTGAATGAAACCGCTACGCGGTTCAGGTACCTGCCACGTACCCATTCTCCCTGCTCCCTGCCCCATACGAATTACCCAAACTTCCCCCTCACAAACCCCACGATCTCCTCCAGCGCGTGGGTCGCCTCCGGGAACATCGGGGCCATCAGGGGATAACAATGGACCTGCTTCGGGCCCGGCCGGAATGTTACATCAACGCCTGCCGTCTTGGCTTTCTCAGCAAACAACCGGGCGTCGTCGAACAGTTCATCGTCTTCACCGGCATCGATAAAGAGTGGCGGCAAGCCTTTAAGGTCACCGAACAGGGGCGAAATCAAGGGATCCGACGGATCATGTTCACCTGCGTAAAGCTTGCTGAACACGAACCAGGAATTCAAAGGCGCTACCGACTTTTTATTCTTTGTATGGTATGAATCTCCTGAACAGGTCAGGTCCGTCCAGGGTGATATGGCCAGCCCCGCTACCGGCAGGGGGATCCCTCGCTCCTTCAGGGCAAGCAGGATGGCCAGGCACAATCCCCCGCCGGCCGATTCTCCGGCGATCAGGATGTGCCCTGGGCCCAAAACAATTATTCCCGTACCATTACTGTCGAT
>DAIRDK010000097.1:0-9766 GCA_036796175.1 Bacteroidales bacterium
GTCCTGCCCCCGATGGATGCACTCTCCAGGCTTGATGATATCGAGGAGAATGAAGAGGAACTGGCCAGGATCGAGGAGGGACTCAGTGAACTGCTAGGAGAAGAAGTGGCGATGGATGCCGAACCGGATGAAAAAGGAGCCGACACCGGGGTAGAGGAGGAGGTCGAATCCATGTTCGGACAGGAAGAAGAAGATGATGACCGGATCGAGCACCTGGAAGATCTCGACGATATCGAGAACATCGAAATGAAATATTCCAGGTACGATTCGGATCCGGATGACCATTGACAATCCAAAGACCCTCCTTGTGATTGCCGGCCCGACGGCGGTTGGCAAAACCGAAACAGCGATCGCCGTTGCAACCACCCTCCGCACCGAGATCATCTCCGCAGACTCCCGCCAGTTCTACCGGGAAATGAACATCGGAACGGCAAAGCCCACCGCGGCCCAGCGGTCGGCCGTCCCTCATCACCTGATCGGTCACCTTTCCGTCACCGACAACTACAACATCTCGCTGTTTGAACGGGATACCCTGGGATTGCTCGACAGGCTGTTTCAACAAGTTCCCGTCGTTGTGATGTGCGGCGGCTCCGGCATGTATATCGATGCCGTATGCAAAGGGATCGATGACCTGCCCGATGCGGATCCCCCCATCCGGGCAGAGCTTCGCAAGGGGTATGAAAAGCATGGGATCAGGTATCTTCAGAATCAGCTTTACGGTCTGGATCCCGGGTATTATGCCCATGCGGACCTCAATAATCCTCAGCGCCTCATCCGTGCCCTGGAAGTTTGCCTGATCACAGGAATGCCGTATTCCTCCTTCCGCATCCGGAGACAAGTGGTTCGTCCATTCCGAACCGTTGCGGTCGGACTGATGACCTCAAAAGAGGAGTTGTACCGGCGGATCAATGGGCGTGTGGACCGGATGATGGAGCAGGGACTTCTCCGGGAGGCCCGGGACCTGTACCCATACAGGCACCTCAATGCGCTTCAGACCGTAGGTTACCGGGAACTGTTCGACCACCTGGACGGAAACACCTCCCTGCCTGATGCGGTCGAAAAGATCAAGACCAACACCCGCCGGTACGCCAAGCGCCAGCTTACCTGGTTCAGGCGGGATCCGGGTATGAAATGGTTCGATCCGGCTGCCAGGGATGTTGTTAACGAGATTTTAAACAGTACAGACTGATCCCATGAAACTCATCGCCGACAGCGGCTCCACCAAGACCACCTGGGTCCTCGCAGAACGCGGGAGGGTGAAGCACACCATCCTGACACCCGGACTGAACCCGTACTTTCACAGCTCCGCATCCGTCGGGGCGGTCCTTCGGGAGGATCTGGTTCCCGGACTGGTTCCCGATACGATTCGGGAAATTCATTTCTATGGCGCGGGTTGTTCGACGGAAACCAACAATGCAATGCTGAAAAGCGCCATGGGGGCCTTTTTTAAACATGCAAATATATATATATATCACGATATATTAGGGGCGGCGCGGGCCTTGTTCGGGACCGGGAAAGGCATCGCCTGCATCCTGGGCACAGGGTGCAATTCATGTTACTACGACGGGGAAGATATCGCCATGGGAGTTCCGTCACTGGGCTATCTGTTCGGTGACGAAGGGGCAGGATCCAACCTGGGGAAACGATTTATGGAGGCCTATCTGAAGGACAAACTGCCCCCGGAACTCCGGTCGGATTTTGACCGGCGGTACAACCTGTCGCTTGAAGATATTCTGAATGCTCTGTACAACCGGCCCTATCCCAACCGTTTCCTGGCCTCCTTCAGCGAATTCATCGCCCCGAGGCAGGCCCACCCGTTCCTGGCAGAGCTGATCAGATCCTCGTTCCAGGCCTTTTTTGACGAGCAGGTGAAAAAATACGGGAATTACCAGGATTTAACGGTCAGCTTTGTGGGCTCCATAGCTTATTATTACAAGGACATCCTGCTGGAGGTTGCAGAGGAAAACCGGGTAAGAACCAGAAAAATCCTTCGCTCTCCAATCGAGGGGCTGCTGGACTTTCACCAGCCATAAAAACCACCCTGCCCTGGCAGGCAGGCTCACCACCTCACCACCTGTCAGTTCTGCATCGTCACCGCACCGTTGACCACGAGTTTCTTTCCCGAATTCACCGTCACGGTGGCATTGCCGATGATCAACATGTTGTTGCACTGCGCGGGCGTTGCGGGGTCGTTGGTGATGACCGGCAGGTAAGTCCTGGGGGGTATGACGACGTCGGTCGAAGCAGTAGGAACGACTCCGTCGCCCCAATTGGTCGTTGTGTTCCAGTTGGTCAGGTTGCCCGCGGTGCCGCCGATCCAGTAGCCGGGGGCTTTGATCGTGACATCATCGATGTGCCAGTAATCAAAATTGTAGAGGTTCCCGGTGAGTACGAATGCGACCATGGTGGTCGGACTGTTCAGGTTGTGCGTGATGGCCGTGGTGACCGGCGCCGGACCGATATTTCCTCCACCGGAGGCGATAGACCACGTCTCATCGGTCCAGTTCACTCCGTCGGTGCTGGTCTGGATCTTGGCAGTTACCCCTGCGGCAAAATCGTCAAACATATGGTTGAACGACAGTTGCAGGACACTGAGGCCTGTGGTGTTGAAGAAGAAGGTTTTAGCCCTGGTTGTGGCCGGATTTGCGTCCGACCAGATGGCCATCAGTTCGTTCCCTGTTCCGCCGGCTGAATTGGAGCCTGAAATGGACCAGTCGCTGATCCCGGTCGTTGACTGCTGGGACCAGCAGGCAGGAAGATCGGTGCTGGAATTAAAGTTCTCAGTGATCGGGTAGGAATCATAGACTGCGCAAGGGGTGATCGCCATCGTTCTCTTACCGTAAGAATATACCGTGGAGCCGTTGACCGACCAGATCTTGTAGTGATACCTGGTGTTTGCCGTGAGCCCGGTATGCTGGAATGTACTGTTTGGGCCGACGTATAAAACAGTGCCTCCGCCTGTGATCGTATTCCCGGCCGAATAGGTGGTTCCGTTCACAGGGGTACCGAAGGTGCCCGTGGATGACCATGCAACAAGCACGTTGTTATTAGAGGGATTTTTGGTCCAGGCCAAGTTGATCTGGGAGGTGCTTGCAGCGGTTGCCGTAAAGGGATATGGATCAGCCACCCCGGTGTAGATCCCGGTCACGATGAGAGAGAACGTCTGAGATCCGCCGGTCAGGGTCCCCTTGTGGGTCACTGTGATGGAATGACTGCCGGCAGACGGAGTTGCAATATAGACCTGTTCGACGTTGTCGCGGATATTGTCGCCCGTCGTTGCCGCACTCCCGGGGCTCGACGGGTTTAATAACCAGGGCTGGTTGGTACCGTCCACACGGAGATCAAGGTCGTTCACCAGCATAATGGTGGTCGGATTAAGAGATGCCGACGGCGGAGTGCCTTTCCGGTCGGTCCAGCAAAGCGTGACCCGTAAAGGCTCATTGCCTGCCGAAGTAACATTCAATGTATAGGTATTCCCGTTGTTCAAGGTAGCTTCCACGATCTTTGAGACCACATCCTTCGCCGAAATAGTAAGAGCAGCCTTGCCGGTGTTCAGGAGCCCCCAGCCGTAACTGTAGTCAGGACCCGGGTTGGCCCCGCACTCGTCTGCCGTATGAATGGCGAGGGCCTTGAGGGTCGCGGCTTTCATATAGGCAGAATTGAGTGTATAGTAATGCTGCTGAAGAAGTCCGAGTGAGCCGCAGGCATTGGGGGTGGACATGGATGTGCCGTCGTACACAGCATAACTGTTGTCACTGGTTGAAACGGAAGAAAAAAGCCCGGTACCGTTGGCGACAATATCCGGTTTTATGCGTCCGTCGTCGGTTGGTCCCCAGCAGGAGAACGTGGCCTGGATGACGTCGGAAGCGGTCGAATACCCCAGCGGGATATCGTTAATGGCTCCCACCGTCAGAACATTTTTCGCGCATCCCCAGCCGCTGATACAGTCAAATCCATCGGCGCCTCCATCGGGCTCTTGTGGTCCGCTGCCGTTGTAATCTCCCCGGTCGTTCCCGGCCGATTTGCAAGGCAGGTAATTGGGCGCATTAAATACGATATCGTCCACCGTTTGGCAATCCGAACTGTAAAAGCCAAACCGATAATCCTCAACGGGACTGATTGAGGTGTTGCCGGTCCAGGACCAGCTGACTCCATTATAATACCAACCGCAGACAATTCCATAGGAGCTGTTTGAAAGCAAGGCACCTGCAGCGGCTTCGGAAGTCATTTCACTGTAGTCGTTTGTCCAGTTCCAGAAGGTCAGGTTGGCTGATGACTCCATGCCCTTCGCATTTGCAACAACCCCCGATGCGATCATGGTACCAGCGACATGTGTGGAGTGGTCACTAAGGGTATAAGTTCCCGATTCTCCCCTGTTTGCACGGCCCGTCAGTTCCTGGTGCGTGGTGCGCACGCGTCCCTCATCCCATTGCCTGAGCGTGATCCCGGTCCCGTTCAGGTTGAGCCCCAGTCCGCCATTGTTCCACACCTTGTCCGTGGAGACCGTCCTGGCTGCATTGATGTTGTTGGTCGTGTAGTAGATCGGATACCCGAACGGATCAACACCCTGCAGTTCCATTACTTTCCCTTCGGGTGTGACGCTCCGTACCACCCATCCCTTGTCTTTGGCCAGTTGTAATGCCAATGCCCGGTTGGCTTCCTGTTGGTTCCCAAGGTCCTTTGACATCTGTGTCAGAAAGTCAACATTGGTCTCCGCCAGGATCTTAGCCAATCCGTCACCCGTCTGGGCAGCAACGAAGCCATGTAATACAATAATAATGCACAAAAGAAGGATGTGTCGTTTATTCATGTGATGATAAATTTATGGTATGACCGCTTCCAGTAAAACCTCGCAAATATATAACAAAATAGTTCGCTCAAGGGGTATTCTGCAACGTTGTGTTCCCGTTTACGACCAGTTTTTTGCCTGGGTTGACCGTCACGGTTGCAGTGCCGAGGATCTTGAGGTGGTTGCATGTTGCAGGAGACGAGGGATCATTATTGATAGCCGGATAGTAACTTCTCGGCGGGATCACAACATCTGTGGTGGCTGTGGGTACTACCCCGTCGCCCCAGTTCGCAGGTGTGTTCCAGTTGTTCAGGTTGCCGATCGTTCCGCCAATCCAGTACCCGGGAGCCGTGATCCAGACGTCGTCAATATGCCAGAAATCGTAATTGTACAGGTTGCCGGTCACCACAAAGGCCACCATGGTGGCGGGGCTGTTCAGATTGTGGGTGAGTGTTGTAATGACCGGCGCAGGGCCTATGTTACCGCCGCCTGACGAGATCGACCACTCTTCGTCTGTCCAGTTGATCCCGTCGGTGCTGGTCTGGATCTTTGCAGTACATCCCGATGCATAGTCATCGAAAAAATGGGTGAAGGAAAGCCCCAGGGATGAAGCCCCGATGGTGTTGAAGAAAAAGGTCTTTGCCCTTGTGGTTCCCGGATTTGCATTGGACCAGGTGGCTTTGAGCTCGTTACCTGATCCACCCGCAAAATTCGTGGTTGAGATGGACCAGTCGAAGGACCCTGAAGTCGATTGCTGTGACCAGCATGCGGGAAGGCTGAGGCTCCCCCCGAACCCTTCCGTGACCGGGAAGGAATTATAAACACCGCAAAGTGTTGTGGCACTCGCTGTTATACCAGGTGAATACTGGTTGCTTCCAGTTACCGACCAGGCTTTGTAAAAGTAAGCTGTGTTTGAATTCAGTCCGGTATGCGAAAACCCGGAATTTGGTCCTGAATAAAGGACAGTGCCTCCTCCCGCAATGCTGTTGCCTGCACTATAGGATGTTCCGTTTACCGGGATTCCGAATGTTCCGTTTGGTGACCAGGCAACAACAACATTGTTGTTTGCCGGATTTTTAACCCATGCCAGGTCGATCTGGCTTGCATTGTAGGCTGACGCAACGAGCTGGTTCGGATCTGCAACAGAAATGGAGATCCCGCTAACGATCACCGATACCGCCTGCATACCTCCCGAAAGGGTCCCTTTATGCGTGATCGTTATGGTATGACTCCCCGCGGTTGGACTGGCGATCAGGATCTGTTCCACATTGTCACGCGTGTTGTCGCCGGTGGATGCGGCGGAAGAGGGACTGGAAGGATTCAGGATCCACGGCTGAATGGTTCCGTCAACACGTAAATCAAGGTCGTTCACCAGCATCGGAGTAGTTGGATTTAACAAGGGTGCCGTTGGTGTCCCCTTCGGGTCCGTCCAGCAAATGGTAACCCGCAGCGGGTCTGTTCCGGGTGAACTGACCGGCAAGGTATAGTTACCCCCGTTGCCAATCACCGTCTCGCAGATCAGAGATGTCTGGTTCCGTTGCGAGATCACCTGTGCAGCCGTTGCGGTATTCAGTAATCCCCACCCGAAACTGTAATCCGGCCCGTTGTTCGCTCCGGATTCATCCGCTGTGTGAATGACCAAACCTTTCAGCGTTGACGAACGCATGAATGACCCGTAAAGAGTGTAATAGTGCTGCTGCAACAGCATGAGTGAACCGCAGGCATTCGGAGTGGACATGGATGTTCCGCTGTACGAACCATACGCGGTGTTGCTGGTAGAAAGAGATGAATATAATCCAATGCCGTTTGCCACAATATCCGGTTTGATCCGCCCGTCATCAGTAGGTCCCCAGCCTGAGAAGGATGACATGACGACCTGCGCCGGATTGCTGTACCCGGTTGGAATATCATACACGGCTCCGACGGTAAGTATGTTTTTCGCATTTCCCATATCCCCCACGCAATCGAATCCGTCAGCTCCTCCATCCATTTCCTGGGGGCCTGATCCGTTGTAATCCCCCCGGTCATTTCCGGCCGATTTGCAGACGAGATAAAAAGGCGCGAGGAATGCAATATCATCGACATCGCGGCAGTTATCGCTGTAAAATCCGAATTTGTAGTCTTCGACATTGCTGACAGTTGCATCACCATACCACACCCAGGATCCATTGTAATACCATCCGCAGACGTAACCGTAGGAGTGGTTCGACAGAAGCGCACCAATTGATGCTTCCGATCCCATTTCCGCCAGGTCCGAGTTCCATTCAAACGCCCTCAGGCTGGCCTGGTATGACATCCCTTTTGCATTACCGTCGGTTCCTGTGGCAATCAGGGTCCCTGCAACGTGGGTGGAATGATCGATAGCAGTCGTTGCCCCATCCACTTGTGTTACCCTTCCGGTGAGTTCCTGGTGTGTAAGCCTTACCGCACCCCCGTCCCATTCACGCAGGGTGAGTCCGGACCCGGTCAGATTCAGGCTAAGCGCTCCTCCCGGCCACACCTTATCCGTTGAAACCGTTTTCGCGGCATTCAAATTCTCTGTTATATAATAAAGCGGATTTCCATGGGGATCCACTCCCTGGAGTTCCATAACAGTCCCGTCAGGAGAAACAGAGCGATTCACCCAGCCTTTCTGCTCCGCAAGTTTCAATGCCAGGGTTTTTGCTGCAGCTTGTTTCTGTGCCAGACTGGCTGAAAGATCCTTCAGGAGAGGCACGTTTGTCCCGTCGATGATCCTGGCAAGATCCGCCTGATTTTGGGCCAACCCGGAAGAAAGAGACAAGGAAGCGACAAGAATAGAGGAAAAAACTTTTCGCATGGCTGAAAAACTGTTCGATTATATCAGTTGGAATGGTTATTTGTTATGGTGACAGTATTACAAAACTAATATCAAAATGCTGATTTTCTATCTGTTTGTAAAAATAAATAACTAAATGGATACGAATGGCAGTCATTTTGAAGAAGTTACGAGAAAGATACTAACCGGTAAAGGATGGACCGAAAAACAAAAAAGCCACCCTTTCAGGTGGCCGGACTTGAAGTAATGCAGCGATTATTTTGCTGCATGGTAAACAGTTATATCGCAGCTGAATGATTGCCCTTCGACCAGGTCAATGGGCCAGATGTCAGGGCCAAGCAATGGGCCGCTGCCGTACCAGCCGAAATAATCGCCTAAGGATTCATCCCCCGAATTGTCAATGTCGTTCCAAACAAGGAGCTGGTACTTCCCCGCCGACAATCCTGTGATATTGAAAACAGCACTTAATCCGCCTCCCGACAGGGTTGTGGTCTTGATCAGGGCCCCTGTTATATAATCTTTCAGAAAGACCTTCGTCCCGCTCAGGTTCAGATTCCCCGATGTCCCTTCCGCAAATTTTGCCATTCCGCAGATCTGGGTGGAAGCCTCCGTAACAACCAGTGTTCCTTCCTGGATATCTGTTAACCCGTGCTCATCCGTGACCGTCGCTGTGACCGTGTATGATCCGGGTTCGGAAGGAGCTGTCCAGTAAGAAGCCAGCCCGTCATGGCTTTCCGATCCTCCAGATACAGCGTAGCTGTATGTTATTGCGTCTTTGTCGGAATCCGTGGCCCTTACACGCACCATCGAGATCCCGTTTGCGGTCACAGTAGACGGATCCATATTGAAATAGGTGATCTCCGGCGCATGGTTCGATTCATCTTTCGTGCAGGATGAAAAGGGAATCATGATTGTCGCTGCAATGGCGAACACAATTAGCATCTGGCTTGCGGATTTCATGGTTTAAGTTTTATGGGGTTTGATGATGCAATGATATTTCAACCCATACATAACTATTTTACCCGGAATCTCAAATGTTTTTCTGTTCGTCTCAACTTGAACTTCTGCCGATTTCGCTGGGATTGATACCAAACTCCTCAGTGAAGATCCGGCTGAAATGGGAAAGGTTCTGGAATCCCGTTTCGAATGCGGCCTCCGAAACATTCACTCTGCCTGCAAGAAGCATTTCGCGTGCCTTGGCCAGCCTGTATGAACGAAGATAGTCCTTGACGGGCTTGTCTGTCAGCGTTCTGAATTTCCTGTATAACTGTGCACGGCTCATCCCGGTCCCCAGGCAAAGCTCCTGGATCCCGAAACGATGATCATCAATATTGTCGTCGATGAGCTGCCTAACTTTTTTCATGAACTTGTCCTCGATATCGAATGGCTTTTCCGGCTTTGGCAGCGATAAATCATCCGTCCTGTAGCGCTGGTGCAATTTCAGCCGCAACATCATCAGGTTTTTCATCGTAACAAGCAGTTCTACCGTGTTGAATGGTTTCGCCAAGTAGGCATCGGCTCCCCGTTCCAGTCCCGCCAACTTCGATTCAATATCGGCTTTTGCAGATAAAAGAATGACGGGGATATGGCTTGTCCTGAAATCGTTTTTAATCATATCCAGCATGGAGATCCCATCCAGGACTGGCATCATCACATCACTGATGATGATGTCCGGGACATTTGAAAGAGCCATATCCAGCCCTTTACGGCCATTGACGGCCGACAGGATCACGTAGTCTCTTTCCAGCAGAGCCGACAGGTACACCGTAACATCGCTGCTGTCCTCAACGAGAAGTACGACCGGCAGGTCGTGCTCCTCCCGCTCCTGCGGTTCCGTTGACCCGGTTACACCGGTCTTGCTCTGCTGCGCCTCGATCCGGTCCCTGAATTCACGAGATGGAAGCGTCTCCTTTTCCGGAGCCAGATTAGTGACAGGTAACCTGACGACGAATGCCGTTCCTTGTTTGTCATTGCTTTCAACCCGAATAGTCCCCTGCAGAAGCAGTACCATCTCTTTCACAAGGGCAAGACCAAGCCCGGTCCCTCCTGAATCCTTTCCTATGCCAGTTTCAACACGGTAGAAACGTTCAAAGATGAAGGGAAGCATCTCCGTGGGAATTCCCGGCCCGTTGTCGGTAACCCGTATTTCAAGTTGGTTCTCTTCGGAGATAAGGTCAGCA
>DAIRDK010000098.1:0-9732 GCA_036796175.1 Bacteroidales bacterium
AGATCCAGGTTGACCAGCTGAACAGCCACCAGGGGATCCGTCGCGTGAACATCAAACCCCAGGTTGATAAATACATGTTCCCCGACGGCCGGGCGATCTACCTGCTGGCTGAAGGACGTCTAGTAAACCTGGGCTGCGCCACGGGGCATCCTTCGTTCGTCATGAGCAATTCCTTCACGAACCAGACCCTCGCTCAGATCGACCTGTGGAAAAACAGCTATGCCATTGATGTCTACCGTCTTCCGAAAAAACTGGACGAAGAAGTAGCCCGCCTGCATCTGGATCAGCTGGGCGTGAAACTCACGAACCTTACCAAAGAGCAGAGCGATTATATCGGGGTTCCGGTCGAAGGTCCTTATAAACCCGACCATTACAGGTATTAATTCAGCCCGGATCAGTTGTAAATATACAGAAGACCTCCCTCGTAAGTGGTTTGATACTGCTTCAGTATCAGGCGGGAAGGGCCGTCGAACGGAGTTCCGTCAGTCATGATGTATTTGGATCCGCAAACCGGGCAGGCACAGGTGATCCCGGAGGCTTCCACCTGGACTCTCGCGGTATCGTTCTGGAAATCCCAGGGACATGCCCGTTCGAATGCCACGAACTCCGTCAGCGAAATCCTGTAAACCAATATCCCGTTGTAACCGCCGGTCAGGTAGATCCAACCGTCGACGTGGCTCAGTTCGTTGTATTCCGTGGTGTTCGGGTTAATGACGAAACTGACCGGCACATCAGGGATCTCCGGCCGTGTGTTCTCTTTCCCGCAGGACAACAGGATCAGGATGAGAAGCCATCCTGTGATTTTTATCAACCTGGACAATTCCAACAACGTGTTAATCCATTAACAACACCAGGGCAAAGGTATCTGAATTTTTTATAATTTTAGATCCTTATTCAGAAACAAAACGGTCAAATGACTTTCTTATTGCGATCCGTATTCATCGCGCTGATGGCTTGTTGCCTGCTCATTCCCGCCGGATCCGCGGGCCAGGAAGCCCGGGTGAACCAGAAGAAGATCGAGCGGGAGAAAAAGAAACGGGAGAAAGCCGCCATGAAGGATTACCGGGATGCCCTGAAACGTCATCACAAGAACCAGTCAAAGGAAACCCGGACGATGATGAAACACAGTCGGAAAGAGGCCCAAAAGAATACCCCGGTCAGGAAAAAATAAAGTGTCCGTTCGTCCCCGATTTTACACTTTTTGACCGTCGGGAATATGCGCTGGTAGATTAGAACGGCTTTATTTAGATTGGTTTTATCTTTCAGGGCTTCTGTTAAATAAATTTGTACGGGATTTTAATTTATTATTACCTTTACCACCTTTTTAAAAGCAACGTAATCTAACATAAAATCGTATGGTATGTTAAGAAATTTACTACTAGCTATTGCAGTCGTACTAACCGCACATGTGTTAGTGTTTTCACAATCCGGAAGCGGAAGCCTCAAGGGAAAGATTGTGGACAAGCAGACGAAAGAGCCTATCCCCTTTGCGAACGTAGTCGTTGAGGTGGGCGGGATCCAGATGGGAGGCGCCACATCGGACTTTGACGGAAACTACCTGATCAAGCCGGTTCCCCCCGGAAAAGTGGATGTTAAGGCGACGTATGTAGGTTACAACGACTATATCATCAAGGGCGTCGTTATTTTTGTTGACAAGATCACCTTCCAGGATATCGAACTGCAGGTGAAGACAACGACCCTGAATGAAGTTGAAGTCGTTGATTACAAGGTCCCGCTGATCTCCAAAGACCAAACGGTCTCAGGGGGTACGGTCACCCAGGAAGAAATCGCCAAAATGGCCAATAAATCGGCCGACGCGGTGGCCACTACGGTGGGTGGTGTAACGACTGATGCTAGTGGTGGTATCGCCAGTATCCGTGGTGCACGGTCCGGTAGCACGGTATACTACATCGACGGGATGAGGGTTTATGGTTCCAATACCCTGCCCCAGTCGGCCATCGAACAGGTGGAAGTGATCCTCGGCGGAACGCCTGCCAGTTACGGAGATGCCACCGGGGGTATCATCAGCGTGACTACGAGAGGCCCGTCACGGGCATTCACCGGCGGCATCGATATGCAGACTTCCAAATACCTTGATCCATACGGTTATTACAGGGTAGGCGTGAATGCCACAGGGCCGCTATTCTCCAAGAAAGATACCGTGACCAAGACCAAGACTCCCGTTATGGGGTATTTTCTCGCCGGCGACTTCACGTTTAATGAAGACGGCGCCCCGACTCCTAACGGGATTTACAAAGGCAAAGACGATTATGTGGATTACATTTCCCAAACCCCGCTCCGTCTGACTCCCGACGGACAGGGTATTTACATGAACGCTGAGTTCATGACCAAGGACGACATGGAGAAGGTCAAAACGACCATGAACTCCTCCAATTATAACTTCGCGGTTTCCGGTAAACTGGACTTCCGCCTCTCTTCAACCATCAACCTTTCGTTTGGCGGTACATTCAGCAGTTACAACAACAATAATTTCGGCTACGGCAACTCCATGCTGAACTGGGATAAGAACAGCCACTCCACGGGCTATACCTGGCGTGTCAACGGCCGTTTTACCCAACGCTTCCCGACCACCAACGAAAAAGCTTTTGTCAAAAATGTAAACTACTCCATCGGTGCCGACTTCACTCGGAACTATTCCAAATTTGAGGATGCCGATCACAAGGATGACCTGTTCAAGTATGGCTATGTTGGTAAGTTTGAAACCCATACGATCCGCGCGTATACGCCTACCCTGGAATATGACACCGTTTCCCAAAAATATGCCCATATCCAGAACGGGTTCAGGGATACCCTGGTCACCTTTACCCCTTCAACCATCAATCCTGAGTCATCTAACTGGACTGAGCAATACTATGAACTGTTCCCCGAAGCAGAAGGCAATTACACCAACCTTGACGAAATCCTGGCCGGCAGGGGCCTTTTAAACGGAATGCAACCCTACACGGTCTATTCACTGTACAACAGCCCGGGTACCCGGCCCAACAACCCCGGCTACCAGGTCAGCAGCAGCGACCAGGTTTCAGTCAATGCTACTTTCGCCGCCGACTTCGGCAACCATGAGATCCAGCTCGGTCTGCAGTATCAACAGCGTTCCAGCGGATTCTACAATTACAATCCTGTTGACTTGTGGCCGATCATGCGCCAGGTGACCAACGCGCAGCTGTATGAACTTGATGTGGCGAACCCGATCCTGGTTTACCGCGACGGTGCCTTCATGGATACGATCAATTACCACAGAAAATATGTCCCGGTCCTGCAGCGTAACTTCGACATCAACCTGAGACAGAAACTGGGACTTCCAACCGACGGGCTCGACTACATCGATATTGATTCCTACGATTTTACCAGCAATTCAATCAATTATTACGATGCCGATCAGAACCTTCATACGATCTATGCCAACAGTGAGATTTTCTCGATTGACATGTTCAACGCCGACGAACTGCTTAACAACGGAGACCCCGTTGTCGGCTATCGCGGCTATGATTACAAAGGCAACAAACTGACATCAAAACCGAGCTTTGAAGATTTCTTCTATGCCGTTGATGAAAAAGGGAACTATACCCGTCCGATCGCCGATTATCAGCCGATTTACATGGCCGGGTACATCCAGGATAAATTCGCGTTCAAGGACCTGATCTTCAACATCGGTCTGCGTGTTGACCGGTTTGATGCCAACCAGCCTGTCCTGAAAGATCCCTATCTGTTCTATGAAGCCTATACGGCAGGGGAGGTCTCCTCAGTCCAGGGAAATCCCGTATCGCACCCGGCCAACATCGGCAGCGATTATGTAGTATATGTGGACGATGCCAACAATCCCAGCGTGATTACAGGATACCGCAAAGATGACAAATGGTATAACTCCGACGGCGGTGTCATCACCGACCCGGAGATCCTCGACCGTGGGAATGGGGTTAATCCATACCTGGTCGACCCGACCGACAAGTCAATCAAACCTACGGTTTTCAAGGATTATGAGCCGCAGGTGAACTACATGCCTCGTATCTCATTCTCCTTCCCGATCTCGGACGAAGCTTTGTTCTATGCACACTATGACATTTTGACGCAGCGTCCTACGACGGGCAATGTGATCGACCCGATCTCTTATTATTATATTAATGTGGTCGGATCATCTTATACGATCAGCAATCCCGCACTGCAGCCTGAAAAGACCATCGATTATGAACTGGGCTTCCAGCAGAAGATCAACAATGCATCGTCACTGAAACTTGCGGTTTTCTACCGCGAAATGCGGGATCAGATCCAGCAGTACCGCCTCACCGGCGCGTATCCGAAGACCTATTACTCCTATACAAATATTGACTTTGGTACCGTGAAAGGTCTGACCTTTACCTATGACCTCCGCCGTTCGGGGAACGCCAGGGTTAGGTTAAATTATACCCTGCAGTTTGCCGATGGTACCGGTTCGGACCCGAATGCCGCCCAGGCTATCATCCGTTCCGATCAACCCAACCTGCGTACGCTGAACCCGCTGGCTTATGACCGCCGCCACCAGTTCAACATCAGCCTTGACTACCGCTTTGCGAGCGGCAAAGAATACAACGGACCGGTCATCAACCGCAAGAAGAGCGGCAAAGCCCCGGTACAGCTGCTGTCCAACCTGGGAGCCAACTTTACGATCACCGGTGGTTCCGGAACGCCTTATACAAAATCCTCCAGGGTTATGCAGTACGGTCAGATGGGCCCCATCAAAGGGTCCATCAACGGTGCACGCCTTCCCTGGCAGTTCAATATCAACATGAGGATCGACAAGGACTTCAACTTCTCGATGAGCAAGGAAAAGAACCGTCCTGCGACCATCAACGTCTACCTCGACATCCTGAACCTGCTGAACACAAAGAATGTCACCAACGTTTACCCGGCAACCGGTACCGCTTATGACGACGGGTACCTGGCCGCACCCGAGTGGCAGACCCAGATCAACAACCAGGTCAATCCGGAATCCTACCGGGATCTTTATTCCGTGTGGATCGACAATCCTTACAATTACAGCACTCCGCGACAGATCCGGTTGGGCTTGATGTTTAACTTTTAACGGAGGGAGGATTGATTATGGTGACCAGAAAAAACAAAGGATTTTTAAAAATCACGCATACTATGAAAAATATTCTTCGGTCCTTATTTGTCACAATACTGTGCCTGATCGTTGCGGATGCCTCTTTTGCACGTGAGGTTCAGAAATCGGGTACAAAAAGTACCAACACCATCAAGGAGACGGCTGCCGGTTGCGAGCCCGGGTCTACGTATAAGTACCTGGATATCGGGAACGTAAGGACGCTCATTTATTCATACGGAAATGGTTGGTTCCTTGAGAACGCCGAATACGAGATCCCGAAAGGGTCTAAAAAAATGTCGATGTTCTCCATGTCCCTCTGGATCGGGGGGATCGATGTGAACAACAACCTCAAACTGGCTGCATACCGGTTTGGCCAGGGACCGACCATTGCGCCGGCCCATACCAAGAATGACTTTTGGCCGGGCCCTTTGACTATTGATGGTACTGCTGCTGTCGATGCCGTGACCTGTGCAGCGTATGACAAATTGTTCCCGATGACCCGGGCAGAAGTTCAGGAATACCTTGCCTGGTGGAATGCCCAGGCCGAATACCCCAATTACCAGATCCCGAAAACGATTGCCGACTGGCCGGCCCATGGGGATCCTTCGAAAGGACAAGCCTATTACCTGGCTCCGTTCTTCGACAGCAACGGCGACGGGGACTACCACCCGGAAGACGGGGATTACCCTTATTACGACCTTTCAAATGAACTATGCCCCAGGAACCTGAAGCCGGGCGAACTGATCCGCCGGGCCAAGCTCAGGAATGGTGAAGCCGACGATACCCTTGGTATCCTGGTCGACCAGGTGCTTAAAGGCGACCAGACCCTTTGGAATGTGTTCAACGACAAAGGAAATATCCACTCTGAAACACAGGGTGACCCGATCGGGATGGAGATCCGTGCACAGGCATTCGCCTTTGCGACCAACGATGAGATCAATAATATGACTTTCTATTCCTACGAAATCATCAACCGCTCAACGTATACCCTTACCGGAACGTTCTTCAGCCAGTGGGTCGACTGTGACCTGGGTTATGCGAAAGATGACTTTGTCGGCTGCGATGTCAACAGGGGTCTTGGATATGCTTACAACGGCAAACCGATCGACGGCAGCGGCCAGATCGAAGCTTATGGCGCGCACCCTCCTGCAGTCGGTGTCGACTTCTTCCAGGGGCCTTACATGGATCCTGACAGCAGAGACAATCCCAAGTTCCTGGGAACCCTTGCCGACTGCCAGCGCATTGCCGGAAGTGAATTCAAGGAAATGGACCAGATGGCCATCAACGGAGTCAATTTCGGCGACGGCATCGTTGACAACGAACGATATGGCATGCGCCGTTTCGTATATCACAACAACGGCGGGCCCAATTACATGAGCGACCCGGCCTATGCTCCGGAATATTACCTCCTTCTCCGCGGCATCTGGAAAGACGGAACGAAGATGAAATATGGCGCCAACGCACACTTCTCCACCGGTGCCTACGGACCTGACTGCGATTTCATGTTCCCGGGCAATTCCGACCTCTGCGACTGGGGAACGGGATTCCTTCCTCCCAACGGAGAAAAATACTGGACGGAAGAAACAGCAGGAAACAACCCTGACGACCGTCGTTTCATGCAGTCTGCCGGACCTTTCACCCTCCGTCCCGGAGCCTGTAACTACATCACGGTCGGTATTCCCTGGGCACGTACCATCGCAGGGACACCGTTTGAGTCAGTTGAACTCCTCCGTCAGGTTGACGACAAATGCCAGGCGCTGTTCGACAACTGTTTTGCCGTGCTGAACGGCCCGAACGCACCCGATCTGACCATCGAAGAAATGGGCAATACCCTGATCATTTACGTATCGAACCGGAAAGTGAACGATGCCGGGAACAACTACCAGGAAAAGTACAGTGAACTTGACCCCAATATCCCGAATCCTGACACGAATGACGCCTATTACCGGTTCGAAGGGTACCAAATCTACCAGTTGAAAGATGCGACGGTCAGTGCCGCCGATATCGAAGACCCGACCAAGTCCCGCCTGGTTGCACAGGTGGATATCCAGAACTATGTAACCAAGCTGGTGAACTGGGAATTTGACCAGAATCTCGGAGGCAACGTGGGGAAGATCATGGTTGAAGGGGAAAACAAAGGGATCAGGCACTCGTTCGTCCTCACTGACGATAAATTTGCCAGTGGTGACGTACGACTTATCAATAATAAGCAGTACTACTATACGGCGGTTGCTTATGCTTACAACCAGTATAAAAAATACGTACCGGATGACCCGAACTATTCCAACGGTCAGAAGAAGCCTTACCTGAAAGGCCGCAGCAACATCAAGGTATACACTGCGATACCGCATACCCCGTTGGGAGAAGTTTCCAACTCGTCTTACGGTGACGGTCCTACGATCACCCGTATCCAGGGCCAGGGGAATGGCGGACAGATTCTTGAACTGGATCAGTCGGCCATCGACGAGATCATGTCGAAACCTCCTGCAAGCGCCACAAACCAATACGGAAGCCCCGATTACCCGATTGCATATAAGGCTAAATATCAAACCGGCAGCGGTCCCCTGAATGTGAAGGTGATCGATCCTCTGAATGTGGTCCAGGGAGATTATACGGTTGCATTCGATTCGATGTACCCCATCTCCAACAGCCTTTATTTCTCCAATTCAAATATCCATTTCGGATCCTGGAAAATGATCGACAATACGACGGGGGTGACCTATTATTCCGATACGACAACAGTTTATCCTTACGAATCGCTGTTCCTTGACCTGGGGCTTGCCCTTACGATCTCACAGGTTCCTTATCCTGCGGATACCATCCCCGGCGGAACGGTCACGGAAGACAACGGACTATTACAGGCCACGCTGTACACATCGGAAGAGAATAATATATGGCTCTCCGGTGTTCCTGATGAAGACATCCCCGCGAGCGATTTCAACTGGATCCGTTCCGGATCCTATAAAGGTTCCGATTCGCGTTACTATGACTGGGATATGGGAACCGACGATCCGTGGGATCCGAACAAGAATTACCAGAAGATCCTTGGCGGAACCTGGGCTCCTTATTCATTGTGCGCCCACGGCGGACAGATCGCGGTAGGACCGGCATTCAACATGAATTCGAAGAAGTACAATACACTGGACAATATCGCCAGCGTGGATATCGTACTGACACCGGACAAGACCAAATGGACCCGTTGCCCGGTCATCGAGATGTGCTCCGACTCCATGCTCGCGGAAGGACGCGCACGCCAGTATGACATGAGGAAGGCTCCGTCAGTGAATGTTGACGGAGAAGCCGGCGTAGTCAGCTCTGACCCGATGTACAATTCGGATTACATCAGCCCTGTCGGCATGGGTTGGTTCCCAGGTTATGCCATTAACCTCGAAACCGGCAAACGACTGAATCTGATGTTCAGTGAAAATTCATGGCTGGTGGCCGACCATGGACGAGACATGATCTTCAATCCCTCGGCCAATATTTATGATGCTCTTGGATTCTCCGTGTTCGGCGGTCAGCATTACGTCTATGTAATGGGTCACAGGGATCTTTCGATCGATACGATCACCCTGGTCTTCCCCGCTTACGATGCAGGTGCGGAACTGAACCGGGTACTGAGCCTGAAAAAACTGGATAACATTTATAAAACCAGGGCATGGGCATCGGCCATGTATGCCGGGATCCCGTTGGCGGTTGCCGACAAGGAATGGCTGAGTTGCGACCAGAAGATCTCCATCCGCATTGCAAAACCCTATGCAAGGTACTATTCACTGCCTATGCCTGCCGGGATCACCGATACAATGGAAAACCGCGGATGGCCATTATATGTTTTCAACACCAACGCCATTGCAACGGTCAAGGACAGTAAAGACCAGGCGAAAACAGACCTCGATCTGATCAATGTGGTACCGAATCCGTATTATGCTTACGACGACTATGAGCGGAACCAGCTTGATAACAGGATCAAGATTACCAACCTGCCCTCGCGCTGCACGGTGACCATCTTTGACATGAGCGGCACCCTCATCAGGCAGTTCAATGTGGATAAATCGGGGATCCCGCAACCCCGCGCATCGACTGCCGGGATCAATACTGAAGCCAAAACCTCCATTGACTGGGATTTGAAGAACTTTGCAGGCATCCCCATCTCCGGTGGTGTTTACCTGATCCATGTCAAAGCGGACGGACTCGGTGAACGAACCATCAAATGGTTTGGAATATTGCGACCTGTTGACCTGAATTCACTGTAACGGGTAGTATGATTAATCGAATGTCACAACACAAAAAATACAGGATTATGAAAAAGATATATGGCATCTTACTAGCAATATTCTTAATCGGTTTGGTCACCCTGCCCACGTTGGATGCAACGGCCGGAAATAAAGACCGGTCGGGACAGGCAGGAGCTTCCGAACTTCTGATCAATCCCTGGGCGAGGAGCTCAGGATGGGGTGGCGTTGGAACTTCCTGCACACAGGGGATGGAAGGCCTTTTCACCAATATCGCCGGGACCGCGTTTGTGAAAGGAACCGAGATCATTTTTGCCTATACCAACTGGCTTTCGGGCTCGGGTGTGAATCTGTATGCCTTTGGTTTAAGCCAGAAGCTGGGAAAGAGTTCAGGTGTTCTGA
>DAIRDK010000099.1:0-9669 GCA_036796175.1 Bacteroidales bacterium
CCCGGATCGGCGGGACGGGATGCGTAATTGCTGTTCCCCTCCTGCGGGTTCTGTGTGGTTTCCATAACGGGTTGGTTTTGGTTTGTGTTAACATTCAGGGGTTGTTCGGGGATCACGATCCAGAAGATGATATAGACCAGTACCCCTCCGCCTCCGAAGAGGGCGAAAATGACAAACAGCAGCCGGATCAGCACCGGGTCCAGGTCAAAGTATTCTGCGAGTCCTGCAGCAACACCGCCGATAACGCGGTCGGTCGTGCTCCTGTAAAATCGTTTCGGTTCCATGGTTTGTCGGTTGTTTGCATCGTTAGACGCCATCATTCAGGAAAAGTTACAGGCCCCTGCATCAACCAGCCAGCTGCTTCCGGCGGTAGATCCTTTTCGCAGCCACCAGGCTGCCTTCATAGAGTGCATACAGCGGGACGGCCACCACCATCTGGCTGAACACATCAGGGCTTGGGGTGATGACTCCGGCGATGATCAGGATGACAACAGCCGTGTGTTTCCTGTATTTTTTCAGAAACACCGGGGTCAGAATGCCCGCTTTGGTGAGAAAGATCACCAGCATGGGCAGTTCGAACAGCAGGCCCATCAGCAGGGTCATCAGGGTAATGGAACTGGTGTACGAAGTCAGCGCGATCTGGTTCTTCACCGAGTCGCTGACCTGGTACCCGCCCAGGAAATTGACCATGAGCGGCACCACAATAAAATAGGAGAAGAGGACCCCGGCAATGAACAGGACGGAAATGTACCCGACCGCCCCGCGGGTGCTGCTCTGCTCCCGTTCGGTCAGGCCGGGACGGATGAACCGCCAGAGTTCCCACAGGATATAGGGCATAGACAGGATCAGGCCGGCCACCAGCGAGATGTTCATGTGCGACATAAACTGTCCGGCGAGGTTGATGTTGATCAGCTCGAAATGGGAAGGATCCACGCAGAGCGACTGGATCCCCAGCCAGGTGCCCAGCTTGCAGAAGAGCCGGTAGGTGATGAAATCGGGATCTTTCGGGGCCAGCAGGATGTGGTCGAACAGTACGCTCTTGAACACGAACGTGACGATCGAGCAAAGCACCACGGCGATGATGCTTCGGAACAACGTGCCCCGGAGCTCGTCCAGGTGCTCCCAGAAGGTCATCTCTTTTTCTTCACTGGAGGCTTTTGCCATACGGTGCCGGAATGAACGACAAAGATAGATTATTTTAAATATCGTAATTTTGAATTATGGCTACACTGATAGTATACATGACCACTCACGGCTGCACGGAAAAAGCCACGAGAATGCTGATGGAATGCCTCAGCGACGACCTGCATATCGTCAACCTGGAAGGTATGACCGATCCCGATCTTACGCCCTACGACCGGGTGATCATCGGGGGATCGATCCACATGGGGGAAATCCAGAAAGACCTGAAGAAATACTGCGAACGGAATACAGCCATCCTGCTTCAGAAGAAGCTCGGATTGTTTCTTTGCTGCATGTTCGAAGGAGAAAGGGCACAAAGGCAGTTTGAGGATGCCTACCCCGAAGCCCTGAGAACGCATGCTTCGGCCATCGGCCTGTTCGGGGGAGAGATCCACCTCAGCCGGATGAATGAACTGGAAAAAATGATCGTGAACAAGGTAGCGAAGATCGAACGGGATGTGTCAAAGCTGAACCACTTGGCCATTAAAGAGTTTGCCGCAGCAATGGCCGGGTGATGTCACTTGGTCTTCTCGGTGTGCTCTTCTTTTTTTTCGTCGTCGTCCTTCAGGTCGTCCTCCACTCCCTTCACACCGTCCTTGAAGCTCTTGACTCCTTTGCCGAGACCTTTCATCAATTCGGGGATCTTCCGGCCTCCGAACAGAAGCAGCACGACCAGGGCGATCAGGATGATCTCCGTGGTGCCGAGTCCGAACAATAACAGAATGGTTAATGCCATCGCTTTGTCGTTTGATTAAAACAAAAGTAATAAATGTTTTGATACATCCTGCCCTCATCTTAAAAAGAGGCATGCATCGCCATAGCTGAGAAACCTGAAATCGTGCCCGAGGGCGAACCGGTAAGCGGCCCGCCAGGTATCTCCGGCGAAAGCGGAAACCAGCAGGAGCAAGGTGCTCCGGGGCATGTGAAAGTTGGTAAGCAGGCTGTCCACCAGCCGGAAGGTATATCCCGGCAGGATCATCAGCTGCGTTTCGGCGCGGTATTCGGACAGATCATTCTGCTTAAGGTATTCCAGCAAGGCTTCCAGCGCTTCTTCGGCTGGGATATCCCTGTTGTGGCGGTCATCATAGGGGTCCCATTGGGATACCTCGGGATGCACGGCCGGCTCCCCGGTTAACAGCTTAACGCCGGCCCAATACAGGCTCTCGAGGGTGCGTGTGGCGGTGGTCCCCACCGCGGTCAGACCGTTGCGGCGGTTTGACAGGATATTCCCGATCGTTTGGGCCGTGACGCTGATCTTCTCGCGGTGCATGACATGGCGTGTCACCTCTTCTTCCGTAACCGGCCTGAAGGTGCCGGCCCCGACGTGGAGGGTGACATAACCGAATGCACAGCCATTGTTCCGCAGCTTGTCCAGGACGGCCTCCGTGAAATGAAGGCCTGCGGTGGGAGCGGCCACCGACCCCTCATGCAGGGCATAAATGGTTTGATACCGGTCGTTGTCCTCCGGGATATCCTCCCTCCGGATATAGGGTGGAAGGGGGATATGCCCCAACACCTGCAACAGTTCGGAAAAGGTCATTGATCTAGGTTCCCAGCGGAACAGGATCTCGAATGACCCGTCCGGCAGTGTTTTGCCTCGTTCTGCCACCAAGGCCGGTTGCTGAATTGCCGCATGGCTGCCTTGTTGCCCTGTTGCCTTGATGCCTTGATGCCTGAATTCAATTGTTCCTCTCTTCCACCGTTTCGAATTCCCCACCAGGCATTTCCATACCGAATGTCCGGTGGCATGGAAGGCGGTTTCCGTCTCGGAGGGCTCGATGGGATCGAGGCAGAAGATCTCGATGCGGGAACCGGTCTGCTTTTCAAAGAGAAGGCGTGCCCGGATCACCCGGGTGTCGTTGAACACAAGGAACGAGTTACGGGGTAAATGCGAAGAGACATGGAGAAAAACGTCTTCGCTGACCGACGTTCCCCTAACCACCAGCAGTTTCGACCGATCCCTGGCCTCCTGGGGGAACTGCGCGATGCGCCCGGGAGGCAGGGGGTAGTCGTAATCGGATATGTTGACCCGCGGGATGATTATTTTTCTGTATTAAAGAAGGTAGGTCTGTAGGTGAGCTGTATGTATGCATACTGCGCAAAATCCGACGTGCCCGCTTTCAACCCGTTCAGCTGGTTCATGGCATCCGTCGGGAGGAAGAAGCAATAGGCCGCGTTCATCTCGAGATTCTTGACCGGTGTGTAGATGACCATCAGGTCGATCTCATGCCCGAGGTTCTTGTCCACTTTCGTATACGGAAGATTTCCGTCCTTTTTGTTCAGGTACCCTTGTGCCAGCCCGAACCAGCGCCAGGTTGCTTCCAGGGATGCTTTTTCAGTGAACCTGACCGTGGCCTGGGCGTAGAAATCCCTCAACCCGGCAGAATTCCCGCTGGTAACATGCGAGGAGAACATATCCATATAGCCATACTTGCTGTGTGATGTGCCATAGAGAGTGGAAAAACTGGTCAGCCTGGTCTTCATGCCGGTGGTATCGGAAAAATCATTACCGGTGAGGCGTTCATATCCAACCAGGAGGGTCAGCGGTTTAAGCACCTTATAGGAAACATAGCCACCATAAAAGCCGGCACTGATCTTGTGTCCGTCGTTATAATGACCGCCCTGGTAATAGGCAGCACCGAATACTTTCAGGTTCTTCCAGGAAAAGCCGACATTTCCGCCGACCGTAAAACGGGCATACAGCATTTCGGGATTCGCCTTCGTCGTGGTGGTCACAACAGGGATCTGCGTGTATCCGATCACACTTCCCGTATTGTCGAATACAGGGATGGAATCGTAGGTTGTGGTTTTGGTGGTTACGGCAGGTTTCTGGAAGATATCCGTGATCCCGAGCAGCGCCAGGACGAGCTGATCCTTGAATAATTTCTTCTGCTCGTACAGGTAGGCCAGGTACTTGTAGTTCTTCAGCGGGTACGGGCTCAGGTAGGTCTGCATGGGGGCCGTATTGTTTATGGCAAAGCCCAGATCCCCGCGATAGGACCGGTCGGCATAGTCCCATTTGACCTGTCCGGCGTCATGGGTTACCGCCCGGGGGCTCCAGTTCCCGTTGCCTAACAGCCGTTGGTCGTCGTAAATGAGCTCCATCCGCCCCAGTTTGATCCCGATATTCCTGATAAAATTATACTGGAACCAGGCTTCATATATGTTCAGGGTATTCCTGGTGATCGTGTCCGAACCAAGGGTGTTCTCCCCGTAAACATAGGCGTGCTGGAAGGAGAACTTAGCTGTGAACTGTTCATATTTGTAATCAAATATCAGCCGGTTCCTGCCCAGGATGTCAAAAACGGGTTCCTGGTTCCCGGCCAGCAGTTTGGAATACCCGTCGCGGTATTCTCCGCGGGGGCGGAATTCTGCCGAGATCTTGAACTGGGCAGCCAGGGGGCCTCCCGTAAGAAGTACAAAAACAGCGGCAATCCATGCCTTTTGTAAGGTGCCTTTCATGATTTTCTTGTTTGGTTGATTGGTCTTGTCGGGCACCAAAAGTAAAAAAAATACAGACCCCGATTTGTTAATTTTTGCATCCCGGAACATCTGATTTTCCTTGTACATTTACACTTTATTTCATCTGTCCCATGAACCTACGCCGAACCATCCCCAATTTCCTCACCCTTTGCAATCTTGCATCCGGTGTGATATCCGTGACCCTGGTCCTCAGGGGCGACTTGCTCTGGGCCTCCGTTTTCATCTTCATCGCAGCGCTGTTCGATTTCCTCGACGGAACGGCCGCCCGCCTGCTCGACGCCCGGTCGGAACTGGGAAAACAACTGGATTCCCTGGCCGATATCGTTTCCTTCGGGGTGGCTCCCGGCGTGATCGTGTTCATGCTGTTGTCGGCAGGGTGCGAAGGCAGCTGCAACGTCCTGGAGAGATGGGGGATCACCCCCTATTTTGCCCTGCTGATCCCGCTGATGTCGGCGATCCGGCTGGCTAAATTCAATATTGATCTGCGGCAGGAGGAGAATTTTACCGGTCTGCCCACCCCCGCCAACGCCGTCTTCTTCGCCTCCGTTCCCCTGGTCCTCCTGCTGGGTCATCAGTTCTACCCTCTGGTCAGGCTCGATTTCCTCCAGGAATTGCTTACCAATACCCGCATCCTGGCCATCATCACCATTCTGATGTCCTATTTCCTGGTTTCCGATTTCCGGATGTTTTCCCTGAAATTCAAAACAACCGGCTGGAAAGGCAATGAACCGAGATACCTGTTCCTCTTGTTTACCGGATTGTCGCTGGTGCTGTTTTCCGTCGGGGGGATTCCCCTGTCGATCCTCTGTTATTTCCTGCTTTCGCTGGTCTTTCAGAAGCAACTTCGCTGAACGGTCAGCGCAGTTCGAAGTTCTCCCCGAGATAGATCTTCCTGACGTGCGGGTCCTCCGCCAGTTCGCGGGAGGTGCCCGACCGGAGAATGCTTCCTTCGAAAAGCAGGTAGGACCGGTCGGTGATGCTCAGTGTTTCGTGCACGTTGTGATCGGTGATCAGGACACCGATGTTTTTCTCCTTGAGGTGGGATACGATCTTCTGGATGTCTTCGACGGCGATCGGGTCAATGCCGGCAAAGGGTTCGTCAAGCAGGATGAATTTCGGGTCGGTGGCCAGGCACCGGGCGATCTCTGTGCGCCGGCGTTCGCCGCCTGAAAGGGTGATGCCTAGCCCTTTCCTGACGTGCTGAAGGCCGAATTCATCCAGCAGCTGCTCAAGGCGTTGTTTCTGCCGTTCTTTGGACAGGGAGGTGAACTCGAGGATGGCCTTGATGTTATCTTCCACCGACAGCCTGCGGAAGATGGAAGCTTCCTGGGGCAGGTAGCTGATCCCCTGCTGCGCCCGCCGATACATAGGCATCTTCGTGATGTTGAGGTCGTCGAGGAAGACCTCCCCGGAAAACGGCTTGATCAGGCCTACCATGATGTAGAACGAGGTGGTCTTCCCCGCGCCGTTCGGCCCGAGAAGCCCGACGATCTCGCCCTGTTCGACATAGAGGGAAACTTCGTTCACGACCGTCCGCTTGCGGTACCTCTTGATGATCTGTTCGGTTCGGAGTTTCATGCTGAATGAATGGACAAATGTATGAAACTTCAGAATTGGAAGAACAAGGAGACAAAAACTCCGAACCGTTTGGTATTCGCTCCCGGGTAATCGTTCAGGTGGTTCAGCCGCCAGATCGCGTCAATCCGCACGATACGGAAGATGTTCTCGATCCCGGCCCCCGCTTCCCAGTAAGGTTTCTGAGAAAAGGAACGAAGATGGTCGGGGAACAGGGAGTACGTTGCATTGGAATTGCTCAGGGTGCCGTAAACGCAACGGATATGGGCCACTTCACGCCACTTCAGCTTGCGGATCCCGGGCAGGTGGTTGAACAGCAGTCCGTCGAAATGATGGGTGTAATAGAACGTAACGTACTGATCGCTCACAAACTCGTAGTAATTCATCATGTTAGCCGAGAACTCATCCCAGAGGAACGTCTGGTTCCCGTCATGGATCTTCAGCAGGGGATAAGGCAGCCGACCCCAGATCCTGCCTGCCTCGATGGCATATTTCGACCACCCGAACGTGGTGAAGTTGAACCACTGCTGGATGTTCAGGGTCAGCCGGTGATACGTATAGTCCGAACCCAGGAACCCGGGGATCCCGTAAGCATAACTGAACTGGATGATCGGGTAGTAGGAGCTCAGGGTATAACGGTAGAACTCCCCTGTCACGAACCGCTCGCGGAAGGAAAGCCGCGTATCAAGCCGGATCTCCGAGGTATAAATGTTGCGAGCCAGGTAAGGAGATCCATCCCCCCCGGGAAAGGTTACGAAAACGGTGTTGCCGGGCGGGAACAGCTCCCGGTGGATGAACCAGATCCGGTTGATCAGGCCGTTGAACCACTCATGCTCATAACTGGCCTTGAACTCCCTGACATTGGTCAGTTTGTTGTTCGGCCCCCGGTGAAACAGGGACGAAAGGATGTTGTCGGTCGCGAAGGCTGTCGGGCTCAGGCCCAGCTGTTCCACGTCCGATTTGTAGTTGACCACGACATCACGGCGGGGATTTTTATTGAACATGTAGATCGCTTCGGCGCCGAACTTGAACAGGTGGTCGGTAAAGCCGTATGCGACATAGGGCTCCAGCTGCAATCGTTTACTGAATTTGTTGCTGGTCCGGAAACCCATTCGCACCCGCAGCCCTTCCACTTCATTATAGCTGATCAGCTTTGAGTAGGGCCCCAGCTCGATGTCCTTCCAGGGCAGGTAACCGTTGACCGCCGTGTAAACGATGTCGCTGTATGTCCTGAAAATGGGGATCTTCTTGATGGAATCCACCATGCTGTAAATCGTTTTTTCGCTGGTCGTCAGCTCTTCATGACGGGCCTGATCCCAGTAGGACTCGCTTTTTTCGTTGGATCCGGGTTCGATGAAGACATTGGCGGGCATCGACAGGAAGCGCTTTTCTTCCGGGGGATCGAACACAAAATGACTGTAGGAGACCGTCCGGTAACCATAAAATCCCAGCACCTTGTCGGTATTCTCGATGATGTTGAAGTCGGCCACCATCTGGTCCCTGACCAGCATCCAGTATTTGTTGTCGGTCCATTCGTATTCCTGCCGCACCCCGAGATCGTTGATGAAATTGATGTTCGCGTCGGAAGCGATCTGCATCTCCACCTTGCGCACGGCAAACGAAGTATCGGCGATCCAGATGTTGCCGGTGAAGGTCAGCTCCTGTTTCCTGCGGGGTTTGAACATGATATGGTAGCACCAGTTGTTCCCGATGTAAGCGCTGTCGACGAGATAATATTTATAATAATCGATGCCGAAGGAAGCCACGGGACTCACGAAATTCTTTTCAAAAATGGCGATGTGGTCCTTGTAGATATCGATCTGTTCCGACAGGTTGCCCAGGAACTGCGACAGGCTTTCGTTCTTGAATCCGCTGATCTTGGAGGCTTTGATGATCTCCTTCTTGGCTCTCGGGTTTTTTCGGTAATAGACGTCCGACATGGTTTCGGTCAGGAACACGGGCAGGTAGGATTTCCCATTGATGGTCGATGTATCTACATATTGAAATATGAAATCAAAAGGTTTGAACAGTTTGCGCGATTTCAGCTGTTCGCTGATGTTGTTGGCATCGAGTTCGATCTTGGTGTAGGCCTCGTACTGGTATGCGTTGAATCCCTGGAGCGTATTCTTCTCCTTGTTTTCGGCCACCTTCTTCATGATCACTTCTGCGGGATTGCCCGTATAGCGGATCGTGACTTCGGGAAGGTCATACTGTTCGGGCTCCAGTTCGAAAGAGATGCTCTGAAACTGGTTGCGCTGGAACTTCCTGGTGACCGGCCGGTAGCCGATCAGGGAAGCGCGGATGGAATCGGCGGGAATTTTGAATTCAATCGCGTAATTGCCGTCGAAGTCGGTTAGCACACCAAGGGTGGTTCCCCGGATCAGGATGTTGACAAAGGGGATGGGCTCTTTCGTGCGGGCATCCGTCACACGACCCATGATCTTGGTGATCTGGGACATGGCAGGCAGGCCGGTGGACAGTATTAGAAAAAGAGCGATCCTGAGCGCCTTCATCGGGTTGGACGGATCAGAGGATCCCTTCTTTCAGGATGTCATGAAGGTGTATGACACCCAGGTATTTCCCCTTGTCCACGACAAGCAGCTGGGTGATGTTCATGTTCCGCATCAGGTTGAGCGCGTTCACGAGCAGAGTCTCCGGATCAGTCACTTTCGGGTGCTTGGTCATGATGCCCTGGGCCGTTACCCGCTCGAGGTCCACCTGTTTTTCCAGCATGCGCCGAAGGTCGCCGTCGGTTATGATCCCGGCAAGCCGGTTGCCGTTCAGGACGGCGGTCGCGCCAAGCCGTTTGGATGAGATTTCAAGGATCACTTTTTTAATATTGTCCGTGGTTTTTACTTTCGGCACCGGATTATTCACATAGATATCCCCAACCTTCAGGTACAGCTGTTTTCCGAGCGTTCCTCCCGGATGGAAACGGGCGAAATCTTTGGCAGAGAAACCGCGGCATTCCAGCAGGCAGACGGCCAGGGCGTCGCCCATCACCAGCTGGGCCGTCGTTGATGAAGTAGGTGCCAGGTTGTTCGGGCAGGCCTCCTGCGCCACCGTGGCATTGATCACGTGGTCAGCCTGGCGGGCGAGGTACGAATTCGTGCTGCCAACAATGGCGATGAGCGAGCTTCCACGGTCTTTCAGCAAAGGGATCAGCACTTTGATCTCCGGAGTCTCCCCGCTTTTTGACAGGCAGATCACCACATCCTCCTTGCGGATCTTCCCCAGGTCGCCATGAATGGCATCCGCAGCGTGCATGAATACAGCCGGCGTTCCTGTGGAATTGAACGTAGCTACGATCTTCTGCCCGACGATGGCGCTTTTTCCGATCCCTGTCACGATGACACGGCCGTTGCATCCGTAAATCAATTCGACGCACCTGACAAACTCATCGTCGATGAACGAAGCCAGGGCCGAAAT
>DAIRDK010000100.1:0-4488 GCA_036796175.1 Bacteroidales bacterium
CGTCACGATCGGTCTGACTTACAAGTTCGGTTACCGCGGCGGCTGCCTGGCCACCATGGAAAAGGACTATGGCCTTGTCAAGTATGAAACCACCCCTGCCGTCCTCACCGAAAAGGGCGACAGCGTAATGGTCACCGTGAAGGGCACCTTCCCCGAAAAGTATTTCTGCCCGACCGCAGTCATGCACTGGCAGCCCGTCCTGAAATACGAAGGCGGACAGTATGAACTGAAGCCCGTCACCCTCAAAGGCGAAAAAGTCACGGGCGACGGGATCATGATCCCCTACAAGGCAGGCGGCACGTTCACCTACACCCAGGTGTTCCCGTACAAACCGGAGATGAACACCTCCGAACTGGTGGTGGCTCCCCTGGCTTACGAAGCCAAGGATAAAGTTGTCCTCAAGAAGGAAGAGATCAAGGAAAAGGCCAAGTTCGTCGAACTGCCCTCCAGGGATCTCGCCCCGGGCATCATCTACACCCCGACCCGCGTCCTGCTTGACCAGACTACACTCATTGCCGATCACGGCTATGTGAAGGAAGTCATCCTTTCGAAAGAAGGCGTCATCTACTTCAAGAAGAACAAATTTGACCTCGACCTGAAATACGGCATCAACAAGACCGATCCCGCCAAGAATGCCCTGGCCGACCTCCAGGCTTTCCTGAAACAGGGATGGAAACTCAAGAACATCGAGATCGACGGATGGGCTTCTCCCGAAGGCGAAGAGACGTTCAATGCCAACCTCTCCGAAAACCGTTCCAAGACCGGTCAGAAATATATGATCGACTGGTACAAGCAACAGGTCAAGGAAGCCAACAAGGACAACAAGGACAAGAAAGCCGTGAAGGCGCTGATCGAAGCCGCAGGCTCGGATGTGAATTTCGTACTGAACCATCATGGTCCCGACTGGAACGGCTTCATGAAAACCGTCCAGGCCAGCACCATCAAGGATAAGGACAAGATCATGAACGTGATCAACAGCGCTGCCTCGCAGACCAAGAAAGAACAGGAGATCCGCAACATGATCCTGATCTATCCGGAGATCGAAGAGAACATGCTGCCTCCTCTCCGCCGTGCCATCATCAAGGCCAACTGCTACGAACCGCGCTTCACCGATGCGGAACTCAGCACAATGGCCCTGAATTCTCCGGACAAGCTGAAGGTTGAAGAACTGCTCTATGCAGCCACCCTGACCAGCGACCAGGCCACCAAGCTGACGATCTATGACAACGCCGCCCGCCTCTATCCTGAGAACTGGAAAGCCCTCAGCAATGATGCCACCGCAAACATCGCAGCAGGCAACCTGGATAAATCCCTCAGCCTCCTGAACAAGGCTGCCGAAAAGGCCCCGAACAACGGCATCATCGAGAACAACCTCGGCGTCGTCTATGCCAAGATGAAGGATTACAAGAAAGCGGAAGACCATTTCAAGAAAGCGCAGACACTGGGTGAGAACACCAATTACAACCAGGGTGTCCTCATGATCCCGAATGGCGATTACCAGAAGGCCAACACGCTTCTTGCAAATGCGACATGCACGTACAACCTCGGTCTTGCACAGCTGGTCTCCGGCAACGTATCCGCGGCCGAAACCACGCTGAAATGCGCTCCGCAGACGCCCGAAACCTATTACCTACTGGCTGTCATCGGTGCGAAGAAAGCCGATACCAAGATGCTGTACGATTACCTGATGAAAGCCTGCCAGGATCCGAATCTGAAGGCCCAGGCGAAAGGCGACAGGGAATTCTACAACTACGCCAATACTCCCGAATTCCAGAGCATTGTGAAGTAATTTGTTTACTGATGAAAAGAAGGCGGCTCAACAGGCCGCCTTCTTTTTTTTGTTATTTTTTTCTGGTTATTTCGTTTGCTTAATATTTCCGTGTTCATTTCTTTTGCTTGCCCAAAAGAAACGAACCAAAGAAAAAGGCAGCCTCAGGAAATTCGCGTTAAGAAAATCGAGGAATGAGCGTTAAAAACTGCGGGCTGTCTGAGGACCCCGATCGAAGCGTTGGCGAAGATCGGGCGACGAGTTTCCGCAGTTTAGCGAATGACGATGATTTTTAGCGAATTTTCTGCCGCGGTGACTTTTCTTTTGGTACTTTTCTTTGGGTGGCAGCCAAAGAAAAGTACAAACAAAGGGGAGCAAAAGAAACAATCTAAGCCGTTACAGCATATCAAGGATCCGTGAGACCTCTGAAAAATCCCGGCAGGCAGCCAAAAGCTCCCTGACCGTCTTCCGTTCCACCGGATGGACGAAGTCCGGGCAAACGTCATTCAACGGCGCCAGCACGAACCTCCGGTTCGTGATCCCCGGATGAGGGATGATCAGACCGGCTGATTCCAGGATAAGATCGTTGTAGAAAAGAATATCGATATCGATCGTTCGTGAATGATACGTCCGTTCTCCGACATCCGAAGCTGATTCCGCACCCCGGTCGCGGCCCAGCGACCGCTCGATGCCTGTAATGGACAACAATACCGCTTCAGGAGATAATCCGGTACGGACCTTCAGGACGCAATTGTAAAACGAAATTTCATCTTCGAATCCCCAGGGTTCTGTTTCATACACGGGCGACAGGGCCTCAACGGCACCTACCCTGTTGCCGATGAGACCGGCAGCCTGTTTCAGCATGTCCATCCGGTCGCCCCGGTTCGAGCCCAGTGAAAGGAACAGGGTGTTCATGGCATCAGGATTCCGTCGCAAGATAAAAAATATCCGCATCTATTTTATATCTTTGTTAGCAACCATAACCCGATCATTATGAACTTCTTTAAAATCATGTTCGCCTCCATGCTGGGGACCCTGCTCACCATATTCATCCTGATGGTGGTGTCCATCGGCATCATCGCCGGCATTATCGCGGCGGCTTCAACGCCTGTCGAGACCGTATCTTCCAATACGGTCCTTCAGCTCACCCTCGACAACACCATCCTGGACCGGGAGCCCGGCATGCCCCTGTTCGTGGATATTACGGGACCCGAAAAGATCAACGGGCTCACGGATATCATCAGGAACATTAAAAAGGCTAAACAAGATGACAACATCAAAGGCATTTACCTGGACCTGACGGATATCCCTGCAGGGATCACCACCGTCAGCGAGATCCGGGAGGCCCTGCTCGATTTTAAATCGTCGGGGAAGTTCATCTATGCCTACAGCAACATGCTCTCGCAAAAGGCTTACTACCTGGCGACCGCAGCCGATAAGATCTACCTGAATCCCGAGGGAGCGATCCTGTTCAAGGGGATCAACTCGGAGCTGATGTTCATCAAAGGGACGCTCGACAAGCTCGATATCAAGGTCCAGGTTATCCGCCATGGCAAATTCAAAGCCGCCACCGAACCGTTCTTCCTCGACAAGATGAGCCCCGAGAACCGCAAGCAGATCACCGAGCTGATCACCGACGTATGGGATCAGGTGCTGCTCGGCATCTCCGAATCCCGCGGGATCAACAAGGCAGACCTGAACAACCTGGCCGACAGCCTGAAGATCAGTTCGGCGGAAGATGCCTACCGGAACCGGTTCATCGACAGCACCATCTACATGGACCAGTTCCTTACGATCCTGCGTTCAAAGCTGGGTATTACAGACAAGGCCCAGGTTAAGACCATCACGCTTGAAAAATACATGAACGTGCCTGGGAAGGACAAGAGCAGTGCAGCCAAAGACAAGATCGCCGTGATCTATGCCCAGGGGAATGTGATTGACGGCGAAGGCGACGACCAGAGCATCGGCGGCGACCGTTTTGCCAAGGCCATTCGCAAAGCCCGTGAAGACAAAAAGGTGAAAGCGATCGTTCTCCGCGTCAACTCACCGGGCGGCAGCGCCCTGGCATCGGAGATCGTGCTGCGCGAAGTGCTGCTGGCGGACCAGGAGAAACCTGTTATCGCCTCCTTTGGCGATGTGGCGGCCAGCGGCGGGTATTACATCGCCTGCGGAGCCCGCAAGATCCTGGCCGAGCCCACCACGCTCACCGGCTCCATCGGCGTATGGGCGGCCATACCCAATATGCAGGGATTGCTGACCAACAAGCTCGGGATCACGTTCGACAATGCCATGACCAACAAGAATTCCGATTTCATCTCCGTGAACAAGCCGTTACCTCCATACCAGACTGCCGTTATTCAGAAAGAGATCGAGAACGTGTATGACGTCTTCGTAGGCCATGTCAGCAAGGGCCGCAACATGAACAAAGCCGCCGTCGACAGCATCGGCCAGGGCCGGATCTGGAGCGGAACGGATGCCAAAGCCATCGGTCTGGTCGATGAGATGGGCGGGCTGACCAAAGCCATCGAGGTCGCAGCCGACCTGGCCGGCACCAAGGATTACCGTGCCGTCGCCCTGCCCGAAAAGAAAGATCCCTTCCGCCAGATCATGGAAGATTATTTCGGAGCCGGCGTACAGAGCTCGATCAAACAGGAGCTTGGAGACGATTACAGGTATTATGAATTTCTGAAAGAGGTCCGCGGGATCCGCGGCATCCAGGC
>DAIRDK010000100.1:4588-9653 GCA_036796175.1 Bacteroidales bacterium
ATTACAGGTATTATGAATTTCTGAAAGAGGTCCGCGGGATCCGCGGCATCCAGGCGAGACTGCCGTTTGAGATTACGATAGAGTAACCCCTCCCCAGCCCTTGTAAAAGGTGACTTAACTGTCTAGTTGCTTTATTTTTTATTACGAAAGACGAAAGACGAGAGACGAATTAAATTTCGAATTACGAAAGCTTAAAGTGGCTAAAAAAATACCAATCACCGTATAAGCAGCCTTGGCCGGGGCCCATGCAGTCACATGCCATGTTATGATCCGGGAAAGCCCCGGGCGCAGCTGTGTTGCGGTGATGAGGCCCAGCGGCCTGAGCGCAAAAAAAAGAGGGCGGCATTTTAAGCCACCCTCTTAATGGGGTGGGGCTACATCATCGGGTATTTCTTGAGGATATCGTCCGACTTCATCAGGATATCCACGTACTGGGCGCGTTTGTAAGCGAACGGATCCTTCATGTTGCGACGTGAGAGCCGGCCCTGGAATTTATCGATCGACTCGAACTGTTTCCGGTCCATCCAATCTTCGATCTCGGCAAGCATCTTGGCGACATGATCGAAGCCGTTCCTGTAGATCGTACTGACCACCTGCACGCAATCGGCACCGGCCAGGAGCATCTTCACCACATCCCCGCCGCTGAAGATGCCGGTGTTCGCGCAGATGGATCCCCGGATCTCACCGTGCAGCAATCCGATGTACCGCAGGGTCATCCGGTTGTCCTCTTCATGGCTGAGATTATACGGGAAGTGGTGTTCCATCTTCTCAATATCGATCTCGGGCTGGAAGAGCCGGTTGAACAGGACGAACCCGTCGATCCCGGCGTAGTACATCTGCTGAATGACACTGAGAATATTCGTATAGAACGGGCTTAGTTTAACGCTCACCGGGATCTTCACGGCTTTCTTAACCTGCGTGACCGTATCCAACTGCTCATTAACGATCGTCTTCCCCTCTTTCTTGAAATCCCCCGGGATGGAGTAAAAATTCAGCTCCAGGGCATTCACGCCGGTCTGTTCGATCAGTTTGGCATACTCCACCCAGGTTTCCTCAAAGGTGCAGTTCAGGCTGGCGATCACGGGAATGTTCACGCTTTCAACAACCTTCCTGAGGTTCATCAGGTGCTCGGTCGGCCCTGCATGCTGAATGTCGGGGAACAGGCTGATCATCTCGGCATGCCGTTCGTTGTACTGGTTCAGCTCTTCCGAGAGCTGAAGCCGCTCCAGTTCGATCTGTTCCTCGAACAGGGTCTTGTACACGATTGCAGCCGCTCCCGAATCCTCCATCCTCCGGATATGCGTAAGGTCTTTCACCAGGTTACTCGCTCCGATGATGACGGGGTTTTTCAGGTTCAACCCCATGTATTTTGTGGTTAAGTTGGCCATAATTCTTGTTTTAAATTAGAAACGTTAAAAATAAGAATTATTTTGTATAATCCATCTCCGCGAGCCGTTTATAATTCGTAAACCTCCACTTCGCGTTCTCTTCAGCGGCTTTGAACAGGATGGCGGCCTCTTCGGGGAACATCTTGTTCAGCGAGGAATAACGCACTTCGCTGGACAGGAATTCCTGGAATTTACTCCAGTCGGGTTCTTTCGAATCGAGGATGAACGGGTTCTTCCCTTCGTTTGCGAGTGAAGGATTGTAGCGGTACAGATGCCAGTATCCCGCCTGCACGGCCTGGTCCATTTCGTCCTGCGATTTGTTCATCCCTGCACGGAGGCCGTGGTTGATACAGGTCGCATAAGCGATCACCAGCGACGGTCCCTTGTAGGCTTCCGCCTCTTTGATGGCGCGGAAGAGCTGGCTGTTGTTGGCGCCCATGGCCACCTGGGATACATAGACATAACCGTAGGTCATGGCCATGGCACCCAGGTCTTTTTTGCGGACCTTCTTGCCGGAAGCGGCGAATTTGGCGACCGCGCCGACGGGTGTAGCTTTCGAGCTCTGTCCGCCGGTGTTCGAATAAACCTCCGTATCGAGGACCAGGATGTTGATATCCTCCCCGGAAGCTACCACATGATCGAGACCGCCGTACCCGATGTCATAAGCCCAGCCGTCGCCGCCGATGATCCAGATCGATTTCTTGATCAGGTACTGGCGGAGGCTCAGGAGGTCTTTGGCCAGCTGTTCGGTTTCTTTTTCCAGCAGCGGGATCATCCGGAGCGTTGCATCTTTTGATTTTTCCGCGTCGTCCTTGCCGTCGATCCACTCCCTGAAGATATCCAGAAGCTGGGCCGACATCATGTTCTGCTTGATGGCGTCCCTCATCTTTTGTGCGATGCGTTTGCGCAGCTGGGAAATTCCGATCGCCATGCCGAAGCCGTACTCCGCATTGTCCTCGAACAGCGAGTTGGCCCAGGCCGGTCCCTGGCCGTCGGCATTCTTCCGGTACGGGGTATAGGGTGCGGTTCCGCCGTAGATGGAGGAGCAGCCGGTGGCGTTGGCGACCATCATGCGTTCGCCGAACAGCTGGGTAAGGAGCTTGATATAGGGGGTTTCGCCACAACCTGCGCAGGCTCCGGAGAATTCGAACAAAGGCTGTGCGAACTGGCTGTTTTTGAACGTTTTGAAACGGTCGATCACATCGGTCTTGTAGGAAACATTGCGAATGAGGTAATCCCAGTTTTTGACTTCCCCGAGCTGGCTTCCGAGGACCTTCATCTCGAGGGCCTTGGTCTTGGCCGGGCAGATGTCTGCGCAGTTGCCGCAACCCGTGCAGTCCATCACGCTCACCTGGATCTTGAACTGGTAACCGGCCAGTTCTTTGCCAATGGCTTTCAGCGTGGTCATGCCTTCCGGGGCGTTCTTCATCTCGTCTTCATTGAGGAGGAAGGGACGGATGGCTGCATGCGGACATACGTATGCGCACTGGTTGCACTGGATGCAGTTTTCGGGGATCCATTCGGGAACGTTCACCGCGATCCCGCGCTTCTCGAGCTGGGTGGTTCCCGACGGGAATGTGCCGTCTTCACGGCCGACGAACGCGCTCACGGGGACATCGTCACCCTGGAATCTGTTCACCTTTTCGAACACCTGGGCAATGAAGGGATCCTTCGCATGCGCGCCACCGTTGTCCTGAAGCTGGATCGTGGCCCACGCGGCAGGCACTTCCACCTTCTCGACCTGTCCGCCGCGGTCGATGGCTGCATAATTCATATTGACGATCTCTTCGCCCTTCCGGCCATAGGTCTTGTAGATGGCTTTCTTCATCGCTTCCACCGCCATCTCGTAAGGGATCACGTTGGCGAGGCGGAAGAAGGCCGACTGCATGATGGAGTTGGTGCGGTTGCCGAGTCCGATCTCTTCGGCGATCACGGTCGCATTGATGATATAGAATTTGATGTCGTTTTCGGCAAGGTATTTCTTGATGGAATCGGGCAGCCGTTTCTTGGTCTCTTCCGCATCCCAGATGGAGTTGAGGAGGAACGTCCCGCCTTTTTTCAGTCCCTTGAGCATGTCGTATTTTTCCAGGTAAGCCGGAACGTGGCAAGCCACGAAATCGGGTGTATTGACCAGGTAGGTGGAACGGATGGGCTGGTCGCCGAAGCGCAGGTGCGATACCGTCACGCCGCCCGATTTCTTGGAGTCGTAAGCAAAGTATGCCTGCGCATACTTGTCGGTGTTGTCGCCGATGATCTTGATGGAGTTCTTGTTGGCTCCCACGGTCCCGTCGGAACCGATGCCCCAGAACTTCGCCGAGAACGTGCCTTTCGGCTCGATGCTGACTTCCGGCAGAAGCGGAAGGGAATGGAAGGTGACATCGTCGACGATGCCGATGGTAAAGTGGTTCTTGGGTTCCTTCATCTTCAGGTTCTCGTATACCGAGATGATCTGCGAAGGGGTGGTATCCTTTGAGCTGAGGCCGTACCTCCCGGCGATGATCATCGGGCGGTTCTCCCGATCATAGAACAGATCGCGCACATCCAGATAGAGCGGGTCGCCGTTGGCGCCGGGTTCTTTAGTGCGGTCGAGCACGGCGATGCGCTTTACGGTCGAAGGAAGAACGTCAAAGAAATAGTTGGCCGAGAACGGGCGGTACAGGTGGCATACGATGAGGCCGACCTTCTCCCCTTTCGCGGTCAGGTGATCGATCACCTCGCGGATCGTTTCGGTGACCGATCCCATCGCGATGATGATGTGTTCTGCATCGGGAGCGCCGTAGTAGACGAACGGGTGGTAGCGGCGGCCGGAGAGTTTGAAGATCTCGTCCATATAGGATTCAACGATGTCGGGAACCGGTTCGTAGAAGCGGTTCACGGCTTCCTTGGCCTGGAAGAAGATATCGGGGTTCTGGGCTGTGCCGCGCGTCACGGGGTGCTCGGGATTGAGCGCCCGGTCGCGGAACTCCTGCAGGGCTTTGTAATCGATCAGTTTGGCCATGTCCTCATTCTCGAAGGCTTCGATCTTCTGGATCTCATGCGATGAGCGGAACCCGTCGAAAAAGTGGAGGAACGGGATGCGCGATTTGATGGCGCTCAGGTGGGCGATGCCGGCGAGATCCATGATCTCCTGGATGCTTCCGGAAGCCAGCATCGCAAAGCCGGTCTGGCGTGTGGCATACACGTCGGAGTGGTCGCCGAAAATGGAAAGGGCATGGGCCGCAACGGTACGCGCACTGACGTGAAAGACGCCGGGCAGCAGTTCGCCGGCCAATTTGTACATATTGGGGATCATCAGCAGGAGGCCCTGGGAGGCCGTGAATGTCGTGGTGAGTGCACCGGCCTGGAGGGAACCGTGCACCGCGCCGGAGGCGCCTGCTTCAGACTGCATTTCGGCCACCTTCACCTCATCGCCGAAAATGTTACGGCGGCCATGCGCAGCCCACTCATCCACGTTCTCGGCCATGTTCGAAGAGGGAGTGATGGGGTAAATGGCTGCTACTTCACTAAACATATACGCCATATGCGATGCAGCCTGGTTACCGTCACACGTCAGAAAATTCTTACCTTTTTTCATTGTTCTATCGTTTAATAAAATTTTTGGAGACGGATTATAATAGGTTGATTATTAGCTATTCTGAAAATTTTTTGTGAAATTTTTCACAGGTGCAAAATTACAA
>DAIRDK010000101.1:0-9456 GCA_036796175.1 Bacteroidales bacterium
CCCTCATCCGATCGGCGAACGGATCGTGCTGGCGAAGGGCGGGTACGATCACAATTATGTGCTTGACAAGGATCCGGGTGAATTGAGTCCGGCGGCACTGTTCTACGATCCCCGGACCGGCCGCCAGGTGGAGGTCCTGACGACCCAGCCCGGCGTGCAGTTCTATGCAGGCAACTTCCTGGATGGCACGATCACAGGGAAAAACGGGAAGGTATATCAGAAAAACTACGGGTTCTGCCTCGAGACCCAGCACTTCCCCGATTCACCGAACCAGCCGGCCTTCCCGAACACGATCCTGAGGCCCGGAGCCAATTACCACGAAACAACGGTTTGGAAATTCAGCGTAAAATAGATTCGTCCCTCGTCCCTCGTCCTTCGTCCTTCGTTATAGCTTCCTCACTCCCTGCGAGACCTCAGCCGTATAGAACTCGGGTGTGAGCCCGGTCCGTTCCCGGTAGTTCTTCCCTACCTCGTTCATGAACTGCTCCACCGCATCATCCCTGACGAAGCTTACGGTACATCCGCCAAACCCGGCGCCGGTCATGCGTGAGCCGACCACCCCATTGATCTTCCATGCTTCCTCCACCATGGCATCCAGCTCGGGGCCGGTCACTTCGTAATTGTCGCGAAGCGATTCATGGGAGGCATTCATCAGCGCGCCGAACTGAACCACATCACTTTTCCACAGGGCCGCTACGGCGTTCAGCACCCGCTGGTTTTCGGAGATGACGTGCCGTGCCCGGCGGCGGACCGTCTCGTCAGGAACGATATCCTGAACCTTGAAGAACTGCATAAAGCTGATCTCGCCCAGCTTGTGCACTCCGAAATGGTCTCCGAGGTAGGTGACTGCCAGCTGGCACTCGGCGACCCGCTCATTGTATTTTGAATCTGCAAGACCTCTCTTTTTATTGGTATTCCCAATGATCAGCTTATACCCGTTCAGGACAAAGGGTACGAGCTTGTTGTCCAGCGTAAGGCAGTTGAGGAAGATCGCATGGTCCTTCTCCCCCATTCCGACCGCGAACTGGTCCATGATCCCGCAGTTGACCCCCACGAATTCATTCTCCGCTTTCTGCGAGAGTTTGATCAGGTCGAGGACCATCATGCCTCCGCCCAGCAGTTCATTGAGGGCATAGGCCGTGACCATTTCGATGGAGGCTGATGAGGAAAGCCCGGCCCCGTTGGGAATATCGCCGGCAAAGAGCATATCGAACCCGGCCGGTGCGATGCCTTTCTGCCTGAACTGGTCAATGACGCCCAGCGGGTAATTGATCCAGTTCCCGCCCGACTTCTCCCCTGCCTTCTCCAGGGGGATATCGGCCCGGAAATCCTGGTTCGCCGAGGTAAAGCGTAAAAGCCCGTCGTCCCTGCGGCGGATGAACAGGTATGTGCCGTGTTGAAGGGCGCATGGAAATACAAATCCGCCGTTATAATCGGTATGCTCGCCGATGAGGTTGACCCTGCCGGGGGCAAAATAGAGATCGGGGGATCGTTCAGGGTTGCCATAAAGGTCGATAAACTGCTTTTTCAGCTCGTTGGTGTCCATGGGGTTCGCTTTGGGCTTCGAAATTAATATTATTCCTAATTTTACCGTTCCAAATTTCACGCAAAGGGTGCAAATTACCCGCTAAGACCGCAAAATGATGACTGAAAATGAACTATCCTATAAAATAATAGGCGCTGCATTAGCTTTGCACAGATCAATCGGACCGGGGTTATTGGAATCAGCTTATGAAGCCGCATTGTCTTATGATTTAAAAGAAATGGGATTTACTGTAAAACAACAAGTTCCGATGCCGTTCGTTTATAAAACAGTTAAACAGGATATCGGTTACAGATTAGATCTTTTAGTAGAGGACAAAGTCATAATCGAAGTGAAATCCATAGAAACTCTTGCGCCTGTACACTTTGCACAAACGCTGACCTACCTGAGGATTTCAGGCCTTAAGTTGGCGCTACTTATGAATTTCAATGCAAAAACAATGAAAGATAATATCCACCGTGTTGTAAACAACCTGTAAGCAATTTGCGTCCTTTGCGAGTAATTTGCGCCCTTTGCGTGAAACAAGAAAAGAAAACATGAAGCACAAAATCATCCTCCTTGTAATTGGAATATCCTTATGTAGCCCGTTCGCCTACTCCCAGCAACCCGGCACATTTGACCTCAACGGCACCTGGCAGTTCCGCCAGCAGGGCTCACAAAAGATCTACAACGGAACGGTCCCCGGCAACGTCCAGACCGACCTGCTGAAGAACAAGCTGATCCCCGATCCCTATTTCCGGGACAATGAAGCAAAAGTACAGTGGGTGAGCGATACCGGCTGGGTATACGAGAAGTACTTCACCATTGATGCTTCCTTCTTCGCGCACCGCAACATGGACCTGGTCTTCGAAGGACTCGACACTTACGCAAATGTGTATGTCAACGATTCCCTCGTCATCGTGGCCGACAATATGTTCAAAGAGTGGGTCACCCCGATCAAGTATGTCCTGCGCGTCGGCTACAACAAGATCCGAGTGGAATTCCTGTCCGTTACCAAGGAGAACCGGCGCCGCTACAGCGAGCTGAAATACAAGCTGCCCGGCGACGAGCGTACGGTCTGCCGAAAAGCCGCGTACCAGTTCGGCTGGGACTTCGGCCCGAAGATCATCACCATGGGCATCTGGAAACCGGTGTACATCCGGTACTGGGACATGGTGAACGTGCTTGACGTCCGGGTGGTCCCGAGGAGCAAGCCTGATTCCGTAGCACGGATGACTGCCGTGTTCACGCTCCTGTCGACCCTGGCCGACACCGCTTCCTTCAAGCTGTCGGTGAACGGAGATGAATTCTTCACCGGCCGGGAAGGCCTCAAGAAAGGGATCAATGTGATCCGTGCCGACTTCGACATCCTGAAACCCAAGCTCTGGTGGCCGAACGGGATGGGGAAACAGACTTTATACGACATGGGCTACACCATCGACTTCGCCGGCAAACGGGTGGCGGACGGAGGAAAGAAATTCGGCATCCGGACGGTGGAGCTGGTCCAGCAGAGAGATTCCATCGGCCGCAGTTTTTATTTCAAAGTCAACGGCAAACAAGTCTTCGCGAAGGGAGCCAACTACGTGCCGATGGACCTGTTCCCGGCCCGGGTTCCCGATTCCGCTTACGAAAGCCTGATCGACGATGTAGCCAAAGCGCACATGAATATGCTGCGCGTCTGGGGAGGCGGCATCTATGAGCGGGATAAGTTTTACGACCTGTGTGATGAAAAAGGGATCCTGGTCTGGCAGGACTTCATGTTCGCCAATGCGATGATCCCCACTTCCAAGGAGTTCATCACCAGCGTCCGCGACGAAGTGATCCAGAATATTGTGAGGCTGCGCGATCATCCCAGCATCGTGCTGTGGTGCGGCAACAACGAGATCGAAGAGGGATGGCGCCACTGGGGCTGGCAGAAGCAATACGGTTACAGCCCGGAGGATTCGGCGGAAGTGTACAAGACTTACTGGGTCGTGTTCAACGATGTCGTCGCCAACGCAGTGAAAAAACATGATACCCTGAGACCTTTTATCGTCACCTCTCCCAAATTCGGATGGGGCAATCCCCAGAGCATGAAAGAGGGCGACAGTCATTACTGGGGCGTATGGTGGGGCAAGGAACCGTTCAGCACCTATGAGACGAAAATCCCGCGGTTCATGTCGGAATACGGTTTCCAGGCCTGCCCGGATGACCAGACCATCGAGCGGTTCACCGCACCCGGCGACCGGTTTAGGGAATCGGCCGTCATGAAGGCGCACCAGAAGCATCCGACAGGATACGAGACCATTGACGAATACATGAAACGGGAATTCAGGGAGCCGAAGGATTATGATATGTACCGGTATCTATCCCAGGTGTTACAGGCTGAAGGGATCACCGGAGCCATCGAAGCCCAGCGCAGTGCGAAACCGCAGTGCATGGGGACCCTGTACTGGCAGCTGAACGACTGCTGGCCGGGCGTCACCTGGTCGTCGAGGGATTACTACGGCGACAAAAAGGCATTGTGGTACCGGTCCCGGGTGGCTTATACCGACCAGTTTGTAACCTGCGACGTACAGAACGACACCCTGCGCGTTTACGCCACCACGGATGACGGACGACCCCAGCAGATCGACTTCCGGATGTTCCTCTTCAATTTCAAGGGAGAAGTGATGTGGAGCTACGATTCAAACTTCCTGCTCGAAGCGCACCGCACCATGCTGCTGGCACAGGCCCCGGTGGAGTACCTGCTGCAAAACCACTCCCCCGACAGCGTGTTCCTGTACCTGGACATGAGGAATATCATCGGCATCCGGTCGGCGAAAATGTACTATTTCGTTCCTCTCAAAGACCTGGCACTGCAGAAACCGGCAATTGAAACCAAGGTGACTGAAGAAGAGGAAGGTTATATGATCGAGGTATCGACCAATACCCAGGCCTTGTATGTGAGGCTATCGACGGATCTGGCCGGGGAATTCAGCGACAACTATTTCGACCTGGTCCCCAACCTGAACCGGAAGATCCTGTTCAGGACCAAAGTCCGGGATCCCGAATTCCGGAAGAAGCTGAAGATCTTATCCCTCGTTGATGCCTGGCAGTGATGAACAGGGCATTTGGCACGCTGGCGCTTCTGTGTGTCGCTGTACTGATGGTGCAGGGTCAGACAGATCCCGTGCACCTGCGGGTGATGACCTTCAATATCAGGTACGACAATCCCTCCGACGGCATCTATTCCTGGACTGAGCGGAAGCAGATGGTCTTTGACGTGATCAGGGCCGAAGGCCCCGGTATCATGGGACTGCAGGAAGTGCTGGCTAACCAGCTGAGCGACCTGAAGGCCGCCTTGCCCGGTTATGCCTCCGTGGGCGTAGGCCGTGACGACGGCAGAACCAAAGGCGAGTTCGCACCGATCCTGTACGACACCTCACAGTTCAGGGTGCAGCGCCAATCCACCTTCTGGCTTTCGGAAACCCCGTCGGTTCCCGGCTCCGTTTCATGGAATTCGGCCTGCACGCGCATTGTCACCTGGGCTAAGTTAACAGATAAAATGTCCGGGGAGACCCTCTATGTGTTCAATACCCATTTCGATCATGTAAGTGAAGAAGCCCGCGTTCAGAGCGCCCGGATGCTGCTGGATTCGATCCGGGCCATTGCCGGCGGAGGGAAGGTGATCGTTACCGGCGATTTCAATTGCACCCTGGAAGATCCTGCGCTGAAAACAATTGCTGTCGGGCTGAAGGACAGTCGTGCGGATGCCGCCATCGTTACCGAATTCCCGACGACCTTCATCGGCTTCCCTGCCGACACGACCAGGCGGGAAGTGATCGACCACATATTCCTGGACCGGGACATGCCGAGAGTCAGGAAATATGCGGTGAGCTTGTTCCAGGTTGATGGCCGGTATCCCTCCGATCACCTGCCGGTGGTGGCGGAAGTGGAGTAAATAATTCACGATTGACGATCTATTCGTGGAATCGTGGACTTGGTGCTGCGTCTTTGCGTATCCTCCGCGGTCTTGGCTTGAAAAATTACGCTCAAAATGTCGATCCTTTTCCCGTAAGGTATTGCAAATATGAGATTTCACTCATTGTCCTCGTAATGCGAATTTTTTCCACGGGCAATTGGTCAGTTGTTATGCCATAAAAAGCATTCCAGAAGGGATTGATAATGACCCTGCAGAAGGATTCTTCGGGTGTAAGTTTTGTAACCACAAGAAAATCGTCTTCCCATTCTGAAACAAATCCACCACGGGGATCCTGCCTGGGCAAGATTGTTTTAACCTCCAACCACCTGGCAATGGTAGTATCAATCATTGTGTTGATTGAAACATTATCCCATTCAGATTTTTTACAGTCCTTTGAGATACTTATATCCTGGAAATATTTTTCCCCATCATTTTCAACATAAAGGACAGTCCAAAGATCATATGGCGAGTCCTTTTTGATGGATCTCCTTACTCCTTTTCGATAAACAAAAAAAGTTTCGATTAAAAATGCTTTGTCAAACGTAGCCGGTAACCCTTCTTCCAACAGAATGCTTTTCAATTTGGCCCGGTAATCTGAAAGATATGAGACCATACTGTCGATAAAATATATCGTATCTATACGATTCGAATACAGATGATCGACCTCGGGTTTGACCTGATCGAATAAGTCCGCATAACTGAAATGGCCCTTAGGATTGTTTTCACGGACAACTGTGGTATTACAGGATAAAAGGAAGCAAATACAAAATATACTCTGGAATATTGTTTTCATTTTTGGTGTGAAAAATAATGGCTAATCCTGAATTTACTTAAAAGTTTTTTCATGGAATTTGCCATCTGAGGTCATTCTGTATATATAGATTGTACCAGATCCAGACTTCTTAACTATTGAATCGTTAATCTGAATATAATGCATAATCTTTGATTCGTGACCTCCTATTGTGTGCCAAGAGTTGTTCAAATAAATATCGGGATAGCCTCTGTGTCCTTCAACAAACCTGATGTTTTTTATTTTACCCGAATAACCTTGATTTAGAAACAATCTATCAGATTCGATTGAAGCACAAATGGCATAACTTATAAACACAACCATCCCCAGGATCCCTATTGACAGTACAATGATTTTAATTATTCTCATGCTAATGGTCCTAAATCCTACCATCCTTGAAAAGTCCTGCCGAATCCATAAGAAGCGCCCCAAGTAAAACCAATACCTAAACCAAAATTAATCCAGGTTGGTGCAGTTACTTCACCTGACATATCTCTATAACCGAGGGTAACATTTCCACCATATCCCCATCCTCCAGCAGAAAAACTTTTCACAGGCCCAAGTAATGTTTGTTGTGTAATCTGAATAATGCGGAATTCCAGACTAGTCCGAAATCCTATGATATTTTGCATTCAAAAAATTGAACGTTTTCGGATTCAGCAATGGCAAAATCTTAGAGGTACTCACTGTATCCTCTGACATGGGGAAAAATCCGAGAACATAAAAACTTTTACCAGTGTTATACATTAGCAGGTTCATTGAGAGGTTGGTGCTTTTCGGTTGAATAAGTATATCCGGGCCCACTCCGGTTGTAAAAATCCCCACATTCGAACATACCAAATTTAATAAAAGACCCGAACTTGAGGAAAGCATGTAACTTGTTGTATCCGAAACATGGAATGCCAACTTCAATACTGAAGGTTTCCTAATATCAAGAGCCATACCAAATAATGCCCTATAACGTTTTCCCCCTGAATAGAACTCATATCCTCTGGATTTGATATCCAACGTCATAGGTCCGGTTAACCTGATTTGGGAAGGAGAAATCGAGTTATAATTTTTTATTTTCCAGCATACGACCAAGAACTGATTCCTGAAAAAGTAACACAAAAATGTATCATTGTGAATATTACGCTTCATCACGTCAGTTCTGAAATAGTCTATTACCGAATCATTGAATAGTTCTGATTTTATTTCTTCCCGATTCATATTAAAGTCACGATATCCATGGACCATCAGATTTACAAGACTATAAAGTATGTATATAAGTAGCCCCCCAGCTATTATAATAATAACCAATTTTGGCTTCAGCATTTTATGGCCTTATAAAAAGTGGAAGTAATTCTGGAGCGACAATACCAATTAGGAATAAACCGAATGGATTTTGATTAATAACCATTTTATATTCAACAGAAGATCTACCATAAACATCCGTAAACATGAGCTATAAATACTATATCAAACATTACTTAGATCAATCCCCTGTTTCTTTGCATCATAAGATAAAAACAAAGGATTAAAAGCCCAATAGAAATAAGAATGTAACATATTGTACATAGAGTTCCAATGATTTTCTTCTTATATGTTTCATGTTCGTAAACTTTAATTATTTCAATATGTTTACCCTTTCTTATAAAGGAAAGATATAAAAAGATTAGTATTCCCAAGAACAACAAAACACTAAATAATTTGGGGGCTTGGCTAATGTCAATTGATCCACCTGCTATAAAATCGACAATAGAAAAAAGTGTGAATGTGTTTAGTCCAATAAGAACTGACATTAAAATAATTGCAAAATATTCTGCGACATCAGCATTTCCAGCACTACTAACTAAATGATAAAAGCGATAAAAACTATACCTTAAGATTCTCATAATTAAACTTTGTTATTTGTTTATCTTTAATGGATCCCCATATCCACCAAAACCGCCTGTTGCAGCATCAATAATAAAGTAAGTTGCACTAATGCCGGTACCAATTGGCCAGAAAAGACCAACAACGCCCATGGTAACATCTAAACTTGACTTAACAAGCACATCGCTGCCAGTTCCTCCGCTATTGTAATAGTTATATGTCAAACCAGCAGATATAATTGTTGATACACCGAATGTTACACCTCCTGCAACCTTAAATGCTCTTAAGTAAGTCGCTCCAGTTTTTCCTAGCGTAGCAACATAATCAGCTCTTTTTAAGGCGTTCATTGATTTGCCGGCAGAACTGGCTACGGCATAATCAATCATACCAACTTTAACACTATTCCCAATATCAAAGGCTCCCATACCAGCTTGAGTGTTTTTTGCCCAGCTGTAGTCACCCCCTCCACCTGCGGCAAGTTGCTCCAAATAAAATTCCGTATGTCTTTCAAGTACAATCCCGCTAAGAATGTCGACAACGACTGTTGTCTTGAGACTCTGACTCCAGGAATCAATGGTAAGGAATGTGCCAAATTGATCCAAAATGTTGTCAGTGCCTCTGCGTCTTGATCGTGTTGCGGCCCAATCAATCGTTTGCGGTTCACTTACCATTGAAACAAGATCCTCGAAACTCCCTGAGAATGCTGCTGTTCCTTGTATGTATTCCTGATCGCTGATTATTTGATTATTATAATAACTGATTCCATTTTCAACATAATATCCCCGTCCACCCAGGTTGAATCCGTTATTGGAAAAAAATTCACTGGATGTGGAATTGAAATACGCAAATCCGCCCCGATAGTAGAAGAATCCGCCATCATAATCGTAATAGGACTTCATATTATCTAAATACAAGTATCCACTCGGATCAACATACTTCAGCGGATTATTCAAACAATAGCTATACCGGTTGTAATTCTGTCCGTATGATGCGGCTTGAATGATCGGATCAGGACTTAAAAACCTTGCCAGAAGTGGATCATATACTCTTCCGTTCATGTTGATGAGGCCAAAGCCGTCGAGGTGCTCGTGGCCGGTAAAACCGCGGTCGAATAAAAAATCGGTGGGAACGTTGTCATAGGTCCAGGATATGGCATTTCGGCGGCAGCCCCAGGGATCGAAATTGTAAATCTGCAAATCGCCATTGTATGTGGCTACATGACCCGTTTCATCCGTCACGGCATACAGTTTTAAATACTTCTCTCCCCCTCTTTCCCGTGTACCGAAAGTACTGATTTTTTTCGTTGCTGGTCAGGACCGGAGAAAAATCGTGAAATAGTGAAATGGC
>DAIRDK010000102.1:0-7476 GCA_036796175.1 Bacteroidales bacterium
GCGCCCGCGTGGCCTCAACCACCAGTGCGGCCATCTCCGCCGGCTCGGCCGAGAACGCGGAGTCCACTCCGCCGTCCTCGCGGTCCAGGGTCATGTGCTTCTCGATCACCGTGGCGCCGAGGGCGCAGGCGGCCACGGGCACGCCGATGCCCATGGTGTGGTCCGACAGTCCGACCTCACAGCCGAACAGCTGCGCCATGTGCGGGATGGTCAGCAGATTGGAATGCTCGGGCGGCGCCGGATAGTTGCTGGTGCACTTCAGCACCACCACGTGGGGCGCCCCGGCCTCATGGTATTGATCTCAACCCCATACCCGTTGAAAAACGCACAGGCCAGCTCACGGTGGAGCCGGTCGTCGGCAAGTTGTAACACCCTGAAAATGGCGAAGTCGGGTTTGATCAGTTTGTTCATGTTGATGGGCGGCGGAAGGACGAGCGCATCGTGTACCCTTCCTGAAACGATTCCCGGCATGTCCTTCGGGATGGCCATGCCTTCGCTGTACATGATGATACCAGGCTTGACGCGGTCGGCGGTGGCCTGCAGCTCGAAGCTGGAGGCACCCCGCGTATCCAGGCAAACCCCGTCGGCATCAATGGCCCTGAGCAGTTCCTCCATTCCCTTCAGGTGGTCCTCCTTGCGGGAACTTTCATCCCAGGGATTATATGAAATAAAATACTTTCGTCCATGCGAATGAAGAAGGTCCGCCTGTTTCCTTAGAGCATCCAGGCCCCCGGGCAAGTCTCGGTACATGTCCCACTGGTTGCGCTGGTCGAGGCCAAGCCTGGGCCAGGTCGGCCACAAGGTGAATATGTCAAAGCCGCCGGTCAGTGAATCCATTCCGAAGAAGGTAGTACTGAAATCATAGTGCTGTGTTTTGAAGTCATAGAACTTCTTGTCCCAGGCGAACTGCAGGAGCATGATGTACCGGCTGCGCATCCATTTCAAATCCTCCCTGGTGAATAATGATGTATCGAACTTCTCCAGGTCATAGAGGTATCTTTCCTGGAACAGCATCTTGATTCCCTCGTGCCAGTCGCCTCCGTGAATATCCGCGTACAGGCTATACTCTGCCCATCCGCCTGCCTTAAGAGTCACAGCCCAGCGATCGATCCCGGTCTTTTCCTTATCGCGCAGCCCGCGGCGGGCCAATGCGGTTACCGATAGCGTATCATTGATCCTGAAGTCAGCGAACCCCAGGTGCCATGCATTGTCGGGAAGGATGATGCCGACCGGTCCGTAGCCGGGCCTGAACAGCAGGGACCTGCAGAGGTAGTGCGGCCATTCGAAGGTGCCGCCGGCCGTGATGTACACCTTATCGGTGCCTTCCCCCAGTGGGACGACATTTTCAATCCTACGTTCCTTTTTCCCCAGGTTTTCGAAGCGAATGACGTATTTGATTCCCGGGCTGAATTTCTTCTCCTGTTTATAGATGACCCGGACGCTGTCAGCGAGGATCTGCGTAATCACATCCCTGTTAAATTCCGCTTTTGTACAATAGGAAGTATAAAAGTCACTGTCGATCAGCAGGGAAAACATGGGCATCCCGTAAGGGAACGGAACTGTCTTTTTCCCGGTTTCCACACCAGTTACCGTGACGTAGTTGGGCTTGTCAAGCTGAAGTCCACTGATCTTTTGCCCGAAAACAGGTACAAGCAGTGAACCCATCACCGCCAATAACATGAATCTTCTCATCTGAATTGCGTCTTAACGTCTTCGCGGTAAATAGTTCAGGTATCCATGAGCGCAAAGAGGTCCATCTGTGCAAAGGCCCCTTCGAAATCAAGCAGCCATTTCTTACGTTTCAGTCCGCCCCGGTAGCCTGTCAGTTTGCCATCAGAAGCGATGACCCGGTGGCAGGGAATGACAATATTGATCGGGTTTTTGCTGTTTGCGTGGCCGACCGCCCGCTCGCTGTGCGGGTCTCCCAACCGGTGCGAAAGGTCCTGGTAGGTGATGGTGGTTCCGTAAGGGATCTTTTTGATTTCCTTCCACACGATCACCTGGAAATCGGTACCGTCGAGGTCGAGCGGGAGATTGAATACTTTTCTCTTCCGCTCAAAATATTCCTGGAGCTGGTCCTTGCATTTCTTCAGCAGCGGTGTGCGGTTGAAGTGCTCACCTTTACTCTCGACATAGTCGATATGGGTGATCCCTTTTTTGGAGGCCCTTATTTCGAGCCATCCGATCGGGGAATGGAAATAGGCAACCTGGATAGCCATATGGACGGGATTAAGGTTTCTTGACCGCTTTGCGCGCATTCCACGCCATCAGCAGCATCAACAGTCCGAATACCAGCATCAGCAATCCCGACCAGAGATTGACATTGATGTTGAACGATCGTGTGTACAGTTCCGTGCTGCCTGCAGTGAAGATCCCGAAAATGGTCAGCAGCGCCCCGAGGATCGAGAACATGAAACCGATGGGTAACCTGATGTCAACTTCCATTGTTTTTTCCTTTCTACCAGAATAAAATACTTAAGACAACTGCAATAATTCCGACGATAACGGCCATGACGGCGGGACGTTCGTACCACGTTTTGCTGTCGTCATGCGTGCGGGGGGTCAGCGAATAGACCAGCCCGGTCAGCTCTTCTTTGGTCCTGAGCTGTTTTGTCGCCAGGGAGATCACGATCGTCATGACGAAGCAAACCGTCCAGGCGAAGATAGCCGTCCAGAAGTTCTGGGCCATTTCCGACGGATAATGATGTACGACCATCCCCAGCCATCCGCCCTTGATAAGAGCGGTAGCTCCCACCGGCGCGGTCAGCCCGTGGTGCAATGCAGCCGCGGCTGTTCCGGAGATCAGTCCGAAGAAAGCCCCGTGCCCGGTAGCCCGTTTCCAGAACATGCCGAGCAGGAAAGTCGCGAAGAGCGGGGCGTTGATAAAGGCGAAGATCAGCTGCAGGAAGTCCATGACATTGTTGAACATCGCTGCGACGTAGGCTGCCCCGATGCTGACCAGCACCCCGAAGATCGTGGCCAGTTGGCCGACATGCAGGTAATGTTTGTCCGATTGTCCAGGTTTGATATACGACTGGTAAATATCGTAGGTCCACACGGTGTTGAAAGCCGTCACATTACCGGCCATGCCCGACATGAACGAGGCCATCAGGGCAGTCAGGCCCAGGCCCAGGACACCGGTCGGGAAATAGTGCCCCAGCATCATCGGAATGACTTTATCGTAATCAAAGCTGCCGTCCTTTGCCGGGAGGGCAAAGCCGCTGTTGGGATCGGAGGTCAGCGCGATGGCGATCATCCCGGGAACGATGACCAGGAAGGGGATGAACATCTTGGGGATGGCCCCGATGAGGGGGGTGCGGCGGGCGGCTGACATGGACCCTGCGGCCATGGCCCGCTGAACGACCAGGAAATTGGTGCACCAGTATCCGAAGGAGAGCACGAAGCCGAGTCCCATGGCCACTCCGAACCATTCAACGCCCATCGGATTGGAAGAGGGGCTTCCCATGGGCCTCCAGGTTTCCGTCCAGGCCCCTGCTTCATACCCATGTGAAAGGGCCACCTGTTCCAGGCTGAGCTTGAGGTGTTCCCAGCCGCCTACATTCTTGAGCCCCAGCAATACCAGAGGCAGGAATCCGATCACGATGAGGAAGAACTGGAGCACTTCGTTGTAGATGGCCGATTTCAATCCGCCCAGGTAAGTATAAACCAGCACGATGGCGGCGGAGATCAGGATGCTCAGGTTGAAATCCCATCCCAGCAGGGTTTCCATCAGCATCGCCAGGGCATACATTGAGATCCCGGAGGCGAAAATCGTCATGACGGCAAATGAGATTGCATTGAACCCGCGGGTCTTTTCATCGAACCGGAGTTTCAGGTACTCGGGTACCGATCTCGCCTTCGAGCCGTAATAGAAAGGCATCATAAAGAGACCCAGGAAGATCATGGCGGGGATGGCGCCGATCCAGTAAAAGTGGGTGGTGGCCATGCCGTATTTGGCTCCAGATGCCGCCATCCCGATCACTTCCAGCGCCCCCAGGTTCGTGGAGATGAAGGCCAGTCCCGTGATCCATGCCGGAATGGACTTCCCTCCCATCAGGAAATCGGTGCTGGATTTCATGTACCGCTTCAGCGCCCAGCCAATGCCCAGCACAAACACAAAATAGACCAGCATGATCGTATAATCGATCCAGCCGATGTTGAAGGATTCGCTCATAAAGGAACTGTTTAGGAAACAAATATACAATTTCACCAAACAAATCCCTCAATCAAAAAAAATGTCACGGGGGCTTATTTTAGTTCTGCCTGAAGGTTTTGCAACCGGCGATACAGGTTGCCATTACTCTTGTGCCAATCCTTGATGCCGGCCCAGAATCCAATGGTGACCGCGACCAGAAATACGGCCAGGTAGATCCCTGCAGCCAGGTAAGGCCGGGGATCATATTTTGAAAAACTGCCCCATACGATGATCATACCACCCGTGCCGATGACCAGGAGCAGGGGGATCACGATCAGCCAGTCCGTCACCGTCATAAATGCATATCTCTTCAGGGCCTTCTTAATGAATTGTATCATCGGGGCGGAATAGTCAATCTTTACGACCCTCATGAACAGGTATGAGAAATACCCGATGATCAGCATGAAACCCAGGACCAGCAAGGAGTACCCAAGTTTCATGACCTCGTTATCCTGGGTTGTAAGGATAGCCGAATAGAGTCCGATAAAGACTATATAGATGATGCTGAAAAGCCTGATCTTCTTGCGCATCAAGGCATCCTGTTCCTTCAGGTCCTTGATGAGGGCATCCAGGCGGTGGCCGTCACCGTGAGTTGCCGGTGAAGGGCGGTCATGTCCGGTTTTTTTAAATTCATCCAATTCCATGCTGTGTTTCCTCCCATTCTTTTTTAACGTGTTCCTTTATCCGGTGGATCCTGACCCTGACATTGGATTCAGAGAGCCCTGTTATTTCCGACATTTCCCTCGTTGACAGTTCATCCAGATACAGGGTGACCAGGGCTCGGTCCAGTCCGGGCAAGGATTGCATAAAGTTTCTGAAGAACAACATTTTATTATCATCCCGGCATGCGGCTTCCATGGCCTGGCCGGGCGGATCGGCTTCGATATCGATCCGGTCGAGGCTCCGGGTATTCCCGGTCCGCTTCTGTTCCGAACGGAATGAAGCCAGGCAGGTATTCACCACAATGCGGTAGATCCAGGTACTAACCTTCGATTCCCCGCGGAAGGACGGTAATGATTGCCAGATCCGGATCAGCGAATCCTGGTAGGCGTCGTCACGTTCGGTGCGTCCCGGGAAATAATAGTCGCAGATCCGGAATATCCGGTCCCTGTTCTCTTCAATGGTTTTCCTGAACTGCTCCTCGCGTGTCATCGGGTTGCATTTGCTATTTAGATTCCGGAGGTACGGTTTGTTACAAATTTATCAACCAAACGCTGAAAAAGGGTATTTTAGCGACATGAAAACCGGACAATTCATCATTTTTTTCTCTGTCGTCATAGCCGTTTACCTGGCGGTCAACTATTACATCTTCATCCGCGGATTCCAGGCATTGCCGGCAGGACAAGGTTACCGGCTCTGGTACTCCCTCACCTTCTGGGTCCTCGCTTCCGCCTTCATCATCGCCCGCATCCTCGAACGTGCCCTGCCCTGCACCTTCACCGAAGTCATCACCTGGATCGGTTCGTTCTGGCTGGCCGCCATGCTATTCTTTTTCCTGTTCGTACTGCTGGTTGACATCGTCCGGCTGGTGAACCATTTCATCCCTTTCCTGCCGGGATTCGTCACGGCCAATCCGTCCGGGACAAAGATCATCCTCTTCTGGACTGCCATCGCCTTCACCGGGATCCAGAGCCTCGCCGGATTCATCAATGCCAGCACACCGCGTGTGGTCCGGGTATTCGCTCCTACCGACAAGCCCATGAGTGACGGCAACCCACTGACGATCGCCATGGCTTCCGATATCCACCTGGGAACGATCATCGGTCCGCGCAAGGCAGCCAAGCTGGTCAACATGCTGAATGGCCTGAACGCGGATCTCATCCTGCTGGCCGGCGATGTCGTTGATGAAGACATTGCTCCGGTCATTCGGAAGGACATCGGGCAATCGCTGCTGAAACTGAAGGCGAAATACGGAGTCTACGCGATTACGGGAAATCATGAATACATAGGCGGGGCCGAGAAGGCCGTGAAATACCTGACGGAGCACAACATCACCTTCCTGCGGGATACGTTTGTGGTGATCGATCATAAATTTACCCTGGCCGGTCGCGACGATCGCGATAAAGTGCGGTTTACCGGCCAAGGCCGAAAGCCATTGCAGGATGTCCTGAATGGGGTCGATCCATCGCTCCCCCTGATCCTGATGGACCACCAGCCGTTCCAGCTCGACAGCGTGGCAGCTGCAGGGGTTGATTTGCAACTTTCGGGGCATACCCATCACGGGCAGATCTGGCCGTTCAATTATATCACCAAAGCAATTTACCGGTTGAGCTGGGGGTATCTGAAGCTGGACCGGACCCATTTCTATGTTTCCTGCGGATACGGCACCTGGGGACCGCCGATCCGGCTCGGGAACCGTCCGGAAGTAGTCTTCATCACACTTGGAAATTCCTCACAATCACTCGATCCGCAATAATGAAGAAACGTTTACTGCTAATCGTTTACGTGATCCTGACCCTGTCAGTCATCCTGGCAGCAGCGTTCATCGTTCTCTATTATGTAAGAAACCAGGAAGTACCGCCGGAGCCGGTGAAAGAACCGTTGTTTGCCTATGGGATCAACATCGATTCCCTGGAGATCATACCGGATCAGGTAAAAACAAACCAAACCCTATCAACCATCTTGTCCCCGGATGTCTCTGCTCAACTGATCGACCGCATCGCCAGGACGACACGGGAGGTTTTCGATGTCAGGAAGATCAAGCCGGGACAGAAATATTCGAAATTCTTTGCCAAAGACTCTTCGAAAACTCTGGATTATTTCGTTTACGAGATCAACGACACGGCATTCGTCGTGTATGATCTCCGTGATTCGTTACAGGTCTACCTGGATTACAAAAAGACGGAACGGGTGACGAAGACCGTGTCAGGAACGATCAGTACCTCGCTGTATGCCACCTTCATGGACCAGAAGCTCGATCCGAACCTGGCGTATGCGTTGTCGGAGGTCTATGCCTGGACCGTTGATTTTTACGGACTGCAAAAGGGAGACCGGTTCAAGGCGATCTACGAAGAGGTCTCCGTCGAAGGCCGGACGATCCGTTCCGACAAGATCCACTCCGCCATATTTGAAGCATCGGGTAAGCCCGTCTATGCATTTCTCTTTACACAGGATAGTTCTGAGCAGTATTTCGACGAGAACGGGAAGAGCCTCCGCAGGTCGTTCCTGAAAGCCCCGTTGCGGTTCAACCGGATCAGCTCCCGGTTTTCACGGTCCCGCATGCACCCGATCCTGAAGATCCGCAGGCCTCATTATGGCGTGGATTATTCAGCGCCGAAAGG
>DAIRDK010000102.1:7576-9315 GCA_036796175.1 Bacteroidales bacterium
CGATCCTGAAGATCCGCAGGCCTCATTATGGCGTGGATTATTCAGCGCCGAAAGGTACGCCGGTGGTTGCCCTTGGCGATGGACGGGTGGATGCCGTTACCTGGAAAGGAGGCTATGGAAAGTTCGTCAGCATCCGGCATAATTCCGTATATACATCTACATATGCTCATTTGTCTGGATATGGACCCGGAATCCGGGCCGGGATTCATGTGAGGCAGGGCCAGGTGATCGGGTATGTTGGCAGCACCGGGTTATCCACCGGGCCACACCTGGATTTCAGGGTCTATAAAAACGGCGCACCGACGGATCCTCTGCGCATCGAATCCCCTCCGACCGACCCTGTGAAGCAGGCTCTGATGCCTGCTTATCTTCAGCAGGTACAGCGCATGCGGGCGAAACTCGATTCTATTCCCTGGTAAAGGGATAAGGATGCTTCCACATTTTCCACACCAGGAATATGGGGAACAGGAACCACGGCGCATTGGCCAGCAGAACCAGAGGGAGGTTCAGGGCAGCCATCGGACCGAAAATCTCCTCGCTGCAGATGATAAAGACGTTGGTGAAGAGGATGGGCATGATCACCAGGGTCGGGATGCGGATCCAATCCCTGCCTTTGAGGAACGCGTAGATCGCAGCGGCGTAATACGGTCCGAACACGATCACGTCGAGCCAGATCGTTGCTTTCCACCACACCGGCCGGTACCACTGCAGCGGATCAAAACTCCGGCCCCACCAGTGGACCATGTCGACCAGGAACGGCAGCGGCCAGACCGGGTATTTGAAATCCGACGGATCCCTGATGACCAGCTGCTCAAGGTCGACGATGTAGGTGATAAAGAAGAGATTGACGATGAAGAATACGATGTAGATGCAGTCGGTCTTTCGGTCTTTCAGGGGGATCGGGTTTCTCATACTTCTTTGTTAGAACACGGATAACACGGATTATTACTGATTACACAGATTTTTTTGCGCTCTTTGCGCAAACTTTGCGGTTCTTTGCGTGACAAATTTACGTCATTTACTATTTTTGTGAATATCTATGCTAAAATGATAAAACTAAGCCATCTGGTAATTATTACCCTGGCAGCAGTCCTGCTGAACAGTTGTGACGGAAACCTGTCACTGAATCAAAAACCTTCGGTTATGAAAGAATCATTCGGCACGGTTGACGGCCTGTCCGTTTACCTGTTCACCCTTGAGAACCAAAATGGCATGGTGGTGAAGATCACCAATTACGGGGCGATCATCACCAGCATCCTGGTCCCTGACCGAAACGGTAAATTGGGTGATGTCGTACTGGGTTACGACAGCCTGGGCGGCTATGTGGCAAACAATCCCTATTTCGGCTGCATTGCAGGACGGTATGCCAACCGCATCGCGAAGGGCAAATTCACCCTGGACGGGAAGGAATACACCCTGGCCGTGAACAACGGGAACAACCACCTGCACGGCGGACTGAAAGGATTTGACAAGGTCGTATGGATCGGCAAGGAGTTCAATGAGGACGGCAAGGCCGGCGTGACCCTGAACTACGTGAGCAAGGACGGCGAGGAGGGCTACCCGGGAAACCTCCACGTGGCCGTGACTTACGCGCTCGATAACGACAATACCCTGACGACCGTCATCGAAGCAGTCACCGACCAGGCCACCCCGGTCAACCTCTGCAACCATACTTACTTCAACCTTTCCGAAGGAGACACCAGCATTCTCGGGCATGAACTGACCCTTTACGCATCCAG
>DAIRDK010000103.1:0-9254 GCA_036796175.1 Bacteroidales bacterium
GCCCTCTGTTCCGTGTACCGAAAATACGGATTTTTTTCGTTGCTGGTCAGGACCGTAGAAAAATCGTGAAATAGTGAACTCGTGAAATCGTGGATTATCCGTGTCATCCGTGTTCAATAAAAGAAATCTTAATTTAGCGGTCAAATCCCGGGATATGAAACATCTGGTTCTTTCAGCCATCGCCTTACTATTGATCACGACTTCCCATTCCCAAACAAATCTCACCAACTACGTCAACCCTTTCATCGGTACCGGCGGACACGGACACACATACCCGGGAGCCTCCATGCCTTTCGGGATGGTACAGCTAAGTCCGGATACGCGGCTGGAAGGATGGGACGGATGCTCGGCCTACCACGCATCGGATACCATCATCTACGGGTTCAGCCATACCCACCTGAGCGGCACGGGATGCTCCGACTACGGCGATGTCCTGCTGATGCCCGCCGGCAGGGAAGTAAAGGGCGACCACTACGACTATGCATCGTCATTCGATCCCTCATCCGAACTGGCAGAACCCGGTTACTATGCCGTGGACCTGACGACCAACAGGGTGAAAGCGGAACTGACCGTTACGGAGCGGACGGGCTTACACCGGTACACGTTCATGCCGGGCAACGCACAAACCATCGTCCTGGATCTGAAACACCGCGACAAGGTGCTGGAATCGGCGTTCCGGTTCACCGGCGACAACGAGATCCAGGGATACCGGGTCTCCCAGGCCTGGGCTCAACGGCAGATGATCTATTTCGTAGTCAAGTTCTCCAAACCCGTGACCGGCTGGACCGTCATGGCCGGCGGACAACCGTTGGAAGGTCTGAAAAAATATGCCGGCGAAGATTTGAAACTGGTCCTGCGCTTTGACTCCTCAACCGGTGAACAGATCCTGGTCAAGGCCGGGATCTCGGGCGTGAGTGAAGCGGGAGCCCGGGGGAATCTCGACAATGAGCTCCCCCACTGGGATTTCGACCAAACCCGGCAGGCTGCCCGCGAGGCCTGGGAAGCTGAACTGGGCAGGATCCGTTTGGGGTGCGGGACTGCCGACCGTCAAACCACTTTCTATACCGCCCTTTACCACCTGATGCTCAGTCCGAACCTGTATATTGACACCGACGGAAAATACCGCGGCCGCGACCTGGAGGTGCATCAGTCGGACGGATTCCGGAATTATACCGTCTTCTCTCTCTGGGATACCTACCGGGCTGCCCATCCCCTATTCACCCTCATCGACCGCCGCCGAACCGGCGATTTCATCAACACCTTCATCCACCAGTATGAAGAGGGCGGATTGCTGCCGGTATGGGAACTCTCGGGCAACGAGACCAATTGCATGATCGGGTATCACGCTGTACCCGTGATCGCCGACGCCTGGCTGAAGGGGATCCGCAGTTTCGACGGGGATAAGGCGCTGGAGGCCATGAAGCACAGTGCGGAGCAGGACCATTTCGGGTTGAAGCATTACCGGTCCATGGGGTACATCCCCGCCGACCAGGAGGGGGAATCGGTATCCAAAACGCTCGAATATGCTTACGACGACTGGTGCATTGCCCGCATGGCCGAAGCCCTGGGGAAGCAGGAGGATCACGATAACTACATGAAACGGGCACAGTACTACAAAAACCTGTATGACCCGGCCACCGGATTCATGCGGGCCAAGCAGAACGCAACCTGGTTCTCCCCGTTCGATCCCTTCGAGGTCAATTTCAACTACACCGAAGCCAATGCCTGGCAATACAGCTTCTATGTGCCGCAGGACCTGGACGGCCTGATGGAACTCATGGGAGGCAGGGAACCCTTCGCCGGAAAACTGGATGCGCTTTTCTCGGCAAAAACCGAGACCTCGGGCAGGAACCAGGCGGATATCAGCGGGCTGATCGGGCAGTATGCCCACGGTAACGAGCCCAGCCACCACATGGCCTACCTGTATGATTATGCGGGCCAGCCCTGGAAAACGCAGGAGCTGGTTCACCGGATCTGCACGGAGTTTTACCGCAACGACCGCGACGGGCTCATCGGCAACGAAGACTGCGGGCAGATGTCGGCCTGGTATGTGTTCAGCGCCCTCGGATTTTACCCGGTCACCCCGGCGAGCGACATTTACGCTATCGGCACTCCCCTGTTCCCCAAAGCCACCGTCCGTCTCGAAAGCGGAAAAACCTTCACCATCGTTGCAAACAACCTCTCCGATTCGTCTTACTATATTCAGTCGGCCACCTTGAACGGCATCCCTTACTACAAATCCTTCATCACTTACACTGATATCCTGAATGGTGGCGAATTGGTTTTCCAGATGGGCCCAAAACCAAACAACTCCTGGGGTTCAACTCAATCCGGTTATCCGGTATCCGGCATCCGGCATCCGGTAACAACTCCCGTGCCCGCCGTCTGCCGCGGTTCCCGGACCTTCATGGACACCACCACTATCGCCCTCAACAGTCCCGATCCGAAGGCCGTGATACGGTACACGCTGGACGGAACCGAACCCGGACCCGGTTCGAAAGTGTATAAAAAACCCTTCCTGCTTGAACAAACCACCACTCTCAAAGCGCTTTCAATGAAGAAGGGCTGTCCCGACAGCTTCATCATCACCGCACAATTCACAAAGATCCCGAAGAACCGGAAGATCACCATAGCAAATCCCTATGCTCCGCAGTATTCAGCAGGCGGAGACCTGGCGCTGATCAATTTCATCCATGGAGGCGATGATTTCAAGACAGGCGCCTGGCAGGGATATGAAGGGGTTGACCTGGATGCAGTGGTGGATCTCGGCGAAGTACAGAAGATCACGAAGATCCGGGCGGGTTTTCTCCAGGATCACGATGCCTGGATCTTTTATCCCGCCGAGATCGAGTACCTGATCTCCGTGGACGGCAACACCTATACATCCGTGGGTCTTTCTATCCCGGAGACACCCGTGAATGATCCGGAACGGAGAGTGCTGGGATACACAGCGGAATTCGAACCCGCCGAAGCGCGCTATGTGCACGTGATCGCGAAGAACGTAGGAACCTGTCCGCCCTGGCATGTCGGCGCCGGGAGCAAGGCCTGGATCTTCTGCGACGAGATCGATATTGAATAATCCGGAGATATTTATATTTTTGGCCAACATTAACCGTTAACAGGGACCTCATGGAATTTCTCTATGTCATCATCGCGATGACCCTCATTTTCGACTTTATCAACGGATTTCACGATTCGGCCAATTCCATTGCCACGGTGGTCTCCACCAAAGTCCTGGCCCCCTTTACGGCCGTCCTGCTGGCGGCAGCCTTCAACTTCATCGCATATCTGGTTTTCGCACTGAAAGTAGCTACAACCATGGGTAAAGGAGTGGTGAACCCGGATGTGATCAACCTCACGGTCATCGCTGCTGCGCTGTTTTCGGCGATCACCTGGAACCTCCTCACCTGGTGGTGGGGGCTGCCTTCCAGTTCCTCCCATACGCTGGTTGGAGGGTTGGTCGGCTCTGCCATTGCCAAGGCAGGATTCGGATCCGTCATCTTCTCCGGTGTGCTGAAGATCGTCATCTTCATTGTGGTGGCGCCGTTCCTGGGCATGATCATCGCATTCATCATTTCGGCCATTGTGATCAATATCAGTGCGAGAGCCACACCGGGGAAGGTGGATAAGTATTTCCGAAGGCTCCAATTGCTGTCGGCTGCCGCGTTCAGTCTTGGCCACGGTGGCAACGATGCACAAAAATCGGTAGGGATCATCTGGGTGGCCATGATCGTGACCGGACATGTGTCGAAGACAGATGCCGTCCCCGAATGGATCGTCCTGGCCTGTTACGCATCAATTGCTCTCGGTACGATGTTCGGTGGCTGGAGGATCGTGAAAACAATGGGGCAACGGATCACGAAACTGAAACCATTCGAAGGATTCTGTGCCGAAACGGCAGGAGCGGTCACCCTGATCGGGGCCACGGAATTAGGCATTCCCGTCAGCACCACCCATACCATTACCGGGTCCATCATCGGAGTCGGTGCACGCAAGGGAGCGTCAGCCGCGAAATGGGGAGTCACCGCCAAGATCTTCTGGGCCTGGATCCTTACGATCCCGGTATCGGCGCTCATCGGGGGACTGATGTATTATCTTCTTTTTGCATTGAATGTAGGCTAATGGCTACAAATAAAATTATGATCCTATGAACATAGATCCGATCCTGAAACTGTTCATCCCGAAGGATGTCTCTTTCTTTCCCTTATTTGAGGAGCAAACCGTCATTCTGGTGAAAGCCGCAGACTTGCTGAGGTCACTCATGATGACGTCCAAGATCGAGGAGAGAGAACCCATTATAATGCAGATCAAGCAGATCGAGCACGACGGAGATATTGTCATCCATAAAGTTCTCCAGCACCTGAACAAATCGTTCATCACCCCGTTTGACCGGGAGGACATCCACGAGCTGGCGACATCGCTGGATGATGTGGTGGATTACATCAACGGCGTAGGGCAACGGATCCTGCTTTATAAACCCAAGCAATTCCCTGCGGAATACCTGGCCATTGCGGAGATCATCCAGCGGGCTTCACTCGAGATCAGCGAGTCCGTGAAAGGGATCTCCCATGCCGCAAAGAACAAGGACCATATCTTTGAAAGCTGCGCCCGGCTCAATAAAATGGAGAACCATGCCGATGAGCTCTACCATTCCGGCATCTCCAGGCTGTTCGAACAGGAAGAAGATACGCGCGAACTGATGAAACACAAAGAGATCATCGCTACGCTGGAAAAAGCAGTTGACATGCAGGAAGACGTATCCGACGTCATCAAGACGATCCTGGTCAAGATGGTGTAAGCCACGTTTCATGCCTGTTTCCCGCCTCCGTTCCGACCTAATCCTGCTTCTCGCTGCAGCGATCTGGGGTTTTGCTTTTGTAGCCCAGCGGTTGGGGATGGACTATGTCGGTCCCTTCACGTACACTGCTGCCCGGTTCACCCTGGGTTGCATGGTCCTGGTACCGTTCCTGATTCTAAGGAAACCCGACTTCAGCAGGATTAGGAAGGAAAAGAAAGCAACCCGAAGGAAATTCCTGCTCCTCCAGATCGCGCTCGGGCTGATCCTGTTCGGCGGGATCTCGCTTCAGCAGTACGGGCTGCTTTTTACCACTGCGGGAAACGCAGGTTTTATTACCGGGCTTTATGTTGTTTTTGTTCCGATCGTTGGTTCATTCATCGGGCATAGGATCAGCATGAGCCTGTGGATCGGGATCATCCTGGCCGCTGCAGGACTCTATTTCCTGAGTATCAGACCGGGAACGGGGATCAACCCGGGCGACGTGTACGTCTTTGGTTGCGCATTGTTCTGGACGGCTCATGTCCTCCTCATCGGGTACCTGGCCCCCCGCCGCAATCCGGTACACATTGCCATGATCCAGTTTGCGATCACGGCTATACTTAGCTGGATCGTTGCGATCGGATTGGAAGAGATCCGGATGCAAAGCCTGATGGACGCGGCCTGGCCAATCCTGTACGGAGGCGTATTGTCCGTCGGCATCGCCTATACCCTCCAGGTGGTGGCCCAGCAGCATGCCCATCCCGCTTATGCCAGCATCATCCTGAGCCTCGAATCGGCCTTTGCCGTGTTGGGGGGATGGCTCATCCTTGCGGAGCCCATGACAGGCCGCATCCTCCTGGGTTGCATACTCATGCTGGCCGGAATGGTGATCGTGCAACGGAGGAATTCATTACCTTTGTAAAAATTTTTTTATGAAGAATGCTCTTGCCGTTGGGATCGCGGCTTTCCTGCTCATGTCAGGCGCATCAATGAAAGCCCAGGTACATTTTGATGATTTCTTTACCACGAAGACGCTTAGAATAGATTATTTGCTTGGAGGGAACAACATTGAAGAGAATGTGTTTCTCTACCAGATGAAGCAGGAACCCAACTATGGCGGGCCACGCCTGCATCTCATCGACGGCGATTCCACCGGCACCTACCGGTATGCGGTGTACGATTCTGCATCAGGCAGTCTGATCTTTTCAAAAGGCTTTTGCACGCTTTACCAGGAGTGGAGAGGCACTCCGGAGGCAAAAAAGGTGCGCAAAGCCTACCCGATGTCCGCCACGCTCCCTTTTCCCAAGCACACTATCCTGTTCACGATCGACCTGTCAGAGTATTCCACGGGCAAATTCCAGCGGATCTTCAGCACCTACATCAACCCGGACGATTATTTCATCCTCAAAGAGCCTGTTACACCTTACAAGACCAGGAAACTAGTTGACAACGGAGATCCCGCCACGAAAGTGGACATCGTCTTCATCGCCGAGGGCTATACCAGGGATGAGATGAAGAAATTCAGGAAAGACGCCGACCGCATGGCTGCTTACATGCTCTCCATTCAGCCCTATTCCGAATACAAGGACCGGTTTAATTTTTATGCCGTAGAATCTCCCTCAGTGAGTTCGGGCGTGGAAGTGCCCGGTAGCGGGACCTACGTCAACACCAGCGTCAACAGCAGCTTCTACACCTTCGACATGGACCGCTACCTCACCACTCCAGATACCTGGGATATGTACGATATTGCGGCCAATGCACCCTATGACGCCATCGTCGTTCTTGATAACAGTACCCGCTACGGCGGCGGCGGGTTTTACAATCATTACTGCCAGAGCACGGTGGACAACAAACTTTCGGAGATCGTATTGGTCCACGAGTTCGGTCACAGTTTCGGAGGATTGGCCGACGAGTATTATACATCCGAAGTCACATACTCTGACTTCTACAACCTCAGAGTGGAGCCGTGGGAGCCGAACATCACCACGAATGTAGATTTCGGCCGGAAGTGGCAGAACATGATACCCCACGGCACGCCGGTTCCCACGCCCAGGGAACCTCAGTACAGGGAAGTCGTAGGCATGTTCGAAGGCGGCGGCTATGTGGGCAAAGGCGTGTACAGCCCGATGATGGACTGCAGGATGAAGAGCAATGAAGCCAAGGGTTATTGCCCGGTGTGCCGCGAGGCGCTGATCAAACGCATCCAATACCTCAGTGAATAAGGGACTGATCTTCGATATCCGGAGGTTCTCGGTCCATGACGGGCCCGGCATCCGGACAACGGTCTTCTTCAAGGGCTGCCCGCTCACCTGCTGGTGGTGCCATAATCCCGAAAGCCGGGCAACCGAACCGGAAACTACGGTCAAAACCCTTACCCTCGAAGGAAAAAAGTTCCCGGTTAACGAGGTCACCGGAAACTATATGACTGTTCCTGAAGTCCTGAAGGAAGTGCTCACAGACCGCATTTTCTTCGATGAATCGGGTGGCGGTGTCACCCTGTCGGGCGGTGAGCCCATGCTACAGGCAGAGTTTGCGCTGGAACTGCTCATGGCGCTGAAGAGTGAGGGACTGCATACGGCAATGGACACCTGCGGGCAAGTGCGGCGTGAGGACGTGGAGAAGATCCTTCCCTATGCCGACCTCTTTCTGTTCGACCTGAAGCTGATGGACGAGCAGGCGCATTTTGAATATACCGGAGTTTCGAACAAACTGATCCACGATAACCTGATCTTCCTGGTCGAGAGCGGGAAGAAGGTGCACATCCGCTTCCCCGTCATTCCCGGCATTACCGACACCCAAAAGAACATCCTTGGCCTGGAGGAATTTTTAATGCGGCTCCAGCCGGGTATCCGGAGGATCCATCTCCTCCCCTTTCATACGGGAGCCGAAGCCAAGTATTCCCGGCTGCAGATGCTGAACCGGATGAAGGAGGTGAAGTCGCTGCAGAGAGAGGATCTGGATCCGCTGAAGAGCGAGTTGGAAGCATTAAACTTTGAAGTGTTGATCGGCGGTTGATTTTTTTATTCAACAACACAGAATTCTCAAAGAATAAGAATAAGTACACAAAGACTTTATCGCCATTCTTAGTGAACTTTGTTAAAACTCTGAGTTCCTTTGTGTTTCCGAAAAAACATGAGATTATCTTCCTATCTTTGCAAGGGACAACCAAGAACCATGACTGACAGAATCAAAAAACTACGGGAACAAAGCCTGAACGCCATCAACCGCATCTCCGCGGAGCGGGCCCTTCTGGTGACAGAATTCTATAAAACCGGCATTGACCGCGAGGTTTCGGTGCCTGTGATGCGCGCGCTGACCTTTGAGCACATACTTAAAAATAAACATATCTGCATAAATGATGGCGAACTGATCGTCGGGGAACGCGGTCCCGGACCCAAAGCATGCCCCACCTATCCCGAGATCAACGTCCACTCCCTGCAGGACCTGGAGATCCTCGACACCCGCAAGAAGGTTTCATTCAAAGTCGATTCGGAAACGAAAAAGGCCTACGAAGAGCAGATCATCCCCTTCTGGAAAGGTCGCAGCAACCGTGACCGGATCATGGCCAACATGACCCCTGAATGGCTTGACGCTTACAAAGCCGGGATCTTCACGGAATTCCAGGAACAGCGAGCCCCGGGACATACGGTCCTGGGAGAAAAGATCTATAAACTTGGGATGCTGGACCTTCAAAAGCAAGTGCAAAGTGCAAGGAGCAAGATTGAGTGGTTCAATGATCCGGAAGCATATGTAAAGAATGAAGGGCTTAAGGCCATGGAGGTCGCGGCAAAGGCCATCATCATGTTTGCTGAGAGACATGCTGAGAGCCTGGAACACCTTGCATCGAACATCGAACCACGAACATCGAACATCGTTCATACAAAAGAAGAACTCCTCGCCCTGGCCCGCATCTGCCGCCGCGTCCCCGCCCATGCCCCTGAAACATTCCACGAAGCCCTTCAGTATTACTGGTTTATGCATTTGGGGGTGATCACCGAGCTGAACCCGTGGGATTCATTCAATCCCGGGCGCCTTGACCAGCACCTCCTGCCGTTCTACCAAAAAGACGTTGCTGAAGGACGATTGACAAAGGAGAAGGCAGAGGAACTTCTCCACTCCTTCTGGATCAAGTTCAACAACCATCCCGCACCCCCGAAGGTCGGCATAACGGCCCAGGAGAGCAACACCTACACCGATTTCTGCCTGATCAACCTCGGGGGAGTCAAAGCCGACGGTTCCGATGCCGTGAACGAATTGACGTTCATGTTGCTGGATGTCATTGAAGAGATGCGGCTGCTGCAGCCCAGTTCCATGGTTCAGCTGAGCAAGAAAAATCCTGACAGCTTCATTCAACGGACCCTGAAGATCACCAAAACCGGGTTTGGGCAACCCTCCTACTTCAATACCGACGCCATCGTGCAGGAACTGGTGCGGCAGGGCAAGGCCATTGAAGATGCGCGTCGAGGAGGAGCCAGCG
>DAIRDK010000104.1:0-9242 GCA_036796175.1 Bacteroidales bacterium
CTGAGACCTGCAGTGACGATACCGAGCGTGCCGATCCCGAACTCGGCAAAGCCTCCAAATGCCCGGCCGACACGAATTCCCATCAGGGTTAGCTGTCCACCGGGGTAAAGTTTCCGGTCGGAATAGTCTTTCCCGTTGAATGTTGTTTTGCCAAAGTCCATCGTCATTCCGAAACAGATCCCCGAGTACATGGTGAACCCCGGTTTATCTACATACCTGAACCGGACCGAAGCAAGCATATTCAGGAGGTTATCGTAATATGTCTGGGAGGTTGTCATACTGGAATAATCATTGGCATCATGCCAAAGGTTCACATATGAGATATTAAACCCCAATGCGATCACCTTGTTCATTTTTCTGTGATAACTCAGTGCGACGGCCCCAAAACCATGGGGATCGGAGTCATCGTCATAAAACTCCGACGGATAATCCGGATGATTGATATTACCGGTAAAATAAAAGATCGAACCGGCGGAATAGCTGACCGAAATGTCGTTAAACCATTCTTTGCTTTCTTTTTTTTCCTGGGCAGCGGCAGTCAGGCCAATAGCGAGTGTCGCCACAGTGAGGAGAGGGATCAGGATTTTCTTCATGGGGTTAGTCTTTAAATTTATAACTGATGCCGGCCAGGAGGATGCCGTTGGTCCCGACACCGAATTCAACGAATCCGCCCAGTGCCTTTCCGGCCCGGATTCCGAACAGGGTAAGCTGGCCCGCCGGTTTGATCGTCCGGTCAGTGTAATCCTGGCCGTTAATGACCGAGCTGTTCAGATCGACCGTGAATCCGATGGCTGCTGCAGAGTAAAGTTTCAGGAATGGTTTGTTGATGTAGCCGAAGGTCACTTTGGTCAGGCCGCAGAGGAGGTGGTCCTTTGAAGTGCCAGTGCTGTAAACGGAGTCATAATAATCGCGTGCCTGGTACTTGTTCGTCCGGTACATGTAAGAAAAGTCAATCCCCACCGAGATGACCCGGCTCACCTGCCGTTTGTACCCAATGAAGAATGTGCCCGGAGATGATGGCTGTTCCTCATCGTAATAGTACGGATCGTAATCGTGGTAAAAGTGGTTGTTGTTGGTAAAATAATAGACTGAGAATGCCCCGTATCCGGCGTACACTTCATTGGGCCGGTCAAGGGGTGAGGATTCCTGGGCGCGGATGGCTGCTGCATGCAGCAACAATCCGGACAAGAGAGCAAAGAGGATCGTTTTTTTCATGAGATCTTGAGTTAGTTTTAGAAGAGCTGTCATCAGTAATACACGGATCCTGGTTCTGACCCTGTAAACAAACCGTGAAAACCTGTTCTCAGAGTCCGAATGCCCTGCCTTCGAACCGCTCAACTTTCACAAAAAAACAACAAACTTCACGGATCGAAGGAGGATTATAACGAAATGAACGATCAGAATATTGTGACATAATAATATTAAGTGCATCCGTTTTCGGTTCCGGGTCTTCGATGAACTCCACTTTTCCATAAGCCAGTACACTGCGGTACTTCATGCTCCACGAACAGGCCACCTGTTCGCTTTGATAACGCAATTCATGGTCGATGCTGAAGTTGATACAGACTTCCGGGTTTTTCCGCAGGCTGTTAATTTTCTTGCCTTCCGAGGCACCATGCAGGTAAATGACGCCATCCCTGTACCCGAAGTTCATCGGGATGACATACGGATGGCCGTCGGGGTCTGTCATGGCAACATGGCACCACTGGGCTTTGGAGATGATCTCGAGGATTTCGGATTCAGATAGAATAACGCGGCGGCGCATGGCTGGGGATTGGGATGTAAATATAGGATTTTTTACCCACAGGGTGGGTCAGAGTTTGCCGTACACTTCCTCCAGCCTGCCGGCCGGGACGATTTCGATCGTCAGTTTTTTTCTGTCGATCCCTTTGAGGTTGTACTTCGAGATGCAGATCCGGCTGAAGCCCAGTTTTTCGGCTTCCGAAATGCGTTGCTCGATTCGCGACACCGGCCGGATCTCGCCGGAAAGTCCTACCTCGGCGGCGAAACAGGTCTTGCTGTCGATGGGTGCATCGGCATTCGAAGAGAGAATGGCAGCCACCACAGCGAGGTCGATGGAAGGATCTTCGACCCGGAGTCCGCCGGCGATGTTGAGAAAGACGTCCTTTGAGCCCAGCCGGAACCCGCTTCTCTTTTCCAGCACGGCCAGCAGCATATTCAGCCTCCTCACGTCAAACCCTGTGGCGGAACGCTGGGGGGTTCCGTATACGGCGCTGCTGACCAGGGCCTGGGTCTCGATCAGCATGGGGCGCAGGCCTTCAACCATGGCGGCGATCGCGATCCCGCTGACCGGCTCATCCCGGTGGCTCAGCAGGATCTCGGAAGGATTTGATACCTCACGCAGACCCCGGTCGTTCATTTCATAGATTCCCAACTCGGAGGTGGATCCGAAACGGTTTTTCAGCGAGCGGAGAAGACGGTACCCGTAGTTCCGGTCTCCCTCGAACTGCAGGACCGTGTCGACCATGTGCTCCAGCACTTTGGGCCCGGCCAGCGTGCCGTCCTTGGTGATATGGCCGATCAGGAACACCGGAATGCCGGTGATCTTGGAATACTTCTGAAACTCGCCTGCACATTCCCGGATCTGGGAGATACTCCCGGCAGACGACTCGATCGTGTCCGTCTGGAGGGTCTGGATTGAGTCCACGATGATCAGTCCCGGTTTCATCGACTCCAGGATCTGGAAGATATTCTGCGTATTCGTTTCGGTCAGGACCTCGCAATGTTCGCTTTTTGCCCAGATTCGTTCAGCCCGCATACGGATCTGCTGTGTACTCTCTTCACCGGTGATGTAGAGCACTTGCACGTCGCTGCACTTCAAAGCAACCTGGAGCATCAGGGTGGATTTGCCGATCCCCGGTTCCCCTCCGATCAAAACCACGGATCCCGGGACGACGCCTCCCCCGAGGACCCGGTTCAGTTCCGCATCACGAATATCGATCCGCTGTTCCGATTCCAGGGGAAGTTCCGAAAGCCTCACGGGCTTCCGTGATCCGGTATCCGGCATCCGGTATCCTTTCTTCTCATCCCGGTGGATGACCTCTTCCACCAGCGTATTCCATTCACCGCAGGAGGGGCACTTCCCCATCCATTTTGGCGCCTGGGCGCCGCAGTTCCGGCAAAAGAATGCGGTCTTGACCTTGGCCATGGCTGGATCAGTGAGGCTTGTTGTGACGGATGCGGTTGATGAGGGCGGTGGTGGAATAACCCTTGGTCAGTTCGATCGTTTCAACCCGTCCCCCGCGGGCCAGAACGATATCGTGACCGGCGATCTCCTCCACCTTGTAATCGGCTCCCTTGACCAGAATATCGGGCCGGACCAGCTCGATGAGCTTGTACGGGGTCTCTTCATCGAATAAAACCACTGCCTGAACGAAAGAGAGAGACGCCAGAATGATGGCCCGGGCCGCTTCATTGATCAGCGGACGGTCAAACCCTTTTAACTTCTGGACCGAGATATCGGAGTTCAGGCCCACCACCAGGACTTGCCCGAGATCGGCTGCTTTGGACAAGTACTCGATATGCCCGAGATGAAGGATGTCGAAACAACCGTTGGTGAACACGACTTTCCTGTCCTGGAAATTCCAAACATGGCGCTGACGTGCGATCCCTTCCCAGGAATATATTTTAGAGCGGATGATCTTAAGCTTTTCCATTCTTGTTCCTGTTGAAGGATAAAAGTAATAAAGATAATCCGCCAACAACCAGGATCATGGTCGTTTGCGCGGTCCATGCGATCCAGCCCAGGGCCAGGCCGGTCGTCATGGCCGTTCCGTATAGCCGCAGCGTTTCCTGGATGATGGCCGGGTAGAGCCCGATCCCCCCGGGGGTGATCATGATTCCGACACTGCCCAGCACCAGCGCCGAGAGGCCGGCTCCAAGGGAGAGACTCCCTGTTTCGGGGAAGCAGAAAAAACAGACATAGAGCATGAAGAAGTACAGCACCCAGATCAGCAGCGAATAGGCCACAAACAGGAAAGGATTGCGGATGCCGCTGAGTGACTTCAGGCCTTCCCAGAATCCCGTGATCAGATGCCGAAGCTTCATCACGATCTTCGAACCCGCCAATTTTTTCCGGAACAGGAAGAGGATCGCCAGGATACACAAGACAATCCCAATGACGGCATAGATCATCATCCGGATGGTTGCCGGATTCTCGAATTTCGCGTAGATCCTGGGATAGATGTTGGTATGCAGGTACTGATCAATGGTCCCGATCTGGGTGAAGATGGTCAGAAGGAACAGCAGGATGAACAGGATCATGTCGATAGCCCGTTCTGTAACTACTGAGCCGAAGGCTTTGTTGAACGGGATCTTCTCGTACTTGGCCAGGATGCCGCAACGGCTCACTTCGCCCAGGCGTGGGAAAGCCATGTTGGCAAAGTAGCCGATCATCACGGCAAAAAAGGTGTTCTTCAGACTCGGATGGTATCCCATCGGCTCGAAAAACAACTTCCAGCGGAGGCTTCTGAGGATATGACTGAAAATCCCGAGAACGATGGCGAGGATCACCCAGTTGTAATTGGCGGTACGGAAGGCTTTCAGGATCTCTTCCTTTTCGATGGCAGTCAGGTTCCGGAGGGAAAGCCAGATGATCAGGAGACCCAGTCCCAGGAAAAAGATGAACTTGATTACGGTGGACAGCCCGGCTTTGAAGGCGCCGTCGCCGGTAAGAAGACCCATCTTTATGCTTTTTTGGTTCGGGGCAGTTTATTCTTCTTGTCGGGGAACACGATGACTGGCTTGAACTTCCGGGCCTCGTTGTAATCCAAAATGGCATAGGAGGCGATGATCACGAGATCGTCCTTCAGGAATTTCCGGGCTGCGGCGCCGTTCAGGCAGATCGTGCCGCTCCCTTTCTTTCCCTTGATCACGTAAGTTTCAATCCGTTCCCCGTTATTTATATTCAGAACATGTACCTTTTCATATTCGATCAGTTTCGCTGCCTTCATCAGGTCCTCGTCAATGGTGATGCTCCCGACATAATTGATGTCGGCTTCGGTCACCGTCGCCCTGTGAATCTTCGATTTCAGGATCTCGATTTTCATGGCGCAAAATTAACAAAAAACTTCGAGATTGTCTATCAGGCGTATATTATTGATATTGACCGCAGTACATGCGACTGCAGGGGCATTCTGCTGCCAGTCTGTAACCGGCAACAGGGTCACCGCATTGACGATCTCGAAATATTCGGGATCGAGTCCTCTGACCGCCTTGAGTCTTGCCAGTGCCAGACGCTCCAGTTCCCGAGGAGGGATGTTCCCGGCCTGCGAACGGGTCCATTGAAGAACCTCATGGATCTTCGGTGCCAGTGCCCGGTCTTCCGGTGTGAGGCGCAAATTCCTGCTGCTCATGGCCAGCCCGTCGGATTCGCGCGCCGTCTCGATGGGAATGATCCGCACCGGCAGGTCCAGCGATTTCACCATATGCCGGATGATCACGAGTTGCTGAAAGTCCTTTTTACCGAAATAGGCTACATGCGGTTCGACCGTTTCAAAGAGTTTCCTGACGACGATGGCTACGCCGCGGAAATGTCCGGGACGAAATTTACCTTCCATGACCCGGTCCAGCCCGTTCAGATCGATCTCCTGAAGGACTTCGCCAGGAGGGTACATGTCAGCGACACCCGGGGTGAACAGGATGTCACACCTGGCACAATCCAACTGGCTGATATCCCGTTCCAGGTTGCGCGGGTATTTTTCAAGGTCGGCCGGATTGTTGAACTGAATCGGATTCACGAATATGCTGACTACCGTGAGGTCGTTTTCGGTCACGGATCTTCTGACCATGGAGAGATGACCTTCGTGCAGGGCACCCATGGTGGGGATGAATCCGACCGAAGCGCCAAGCTGTTTCTTTTCACGAAGAAAGGTGTGTAGTTCTCCGGGCCGGTCAAATTGAATCATGTAAGGCGTATTAAAGTTCGATGATCTTGTTGCGGATGGCCACTTTAACCATTTCAACCGTTGATTTCAACCCGAGTTTGCGCACAATATGATTCTTGTGCGACTCGACCGTCCGGATGCTGATCCCGAGTTTTTCCCCGATCTCCTTGTTGTTCATGCCTTCGGAAAACAGCTTCAGGACCTCGATCTCGCGGGCCGACAACAGGAGCTGAAGATCCTCGCTGTCTTTGTCCTTTTCGGCGGCCTGCCTGACATAGCTTTTCAGAATGATGCGTGAGATCGATGAACCGAGGTATTCCTGTCCGCTGTATATGGTGTAGATGGCATCCAGCAATTCATGCCTTGATGTGTTTTTTGGAAGGTAGCCCCTGGCTCCGGCTTTCAGCGCGTTGAAGATGAAATCCTCATTGGTATACATCGACAGGATCAATACCCGCACATGAGGATGGTCCGATCCGAGCAGGCGGGTCAGTTCGATCCCCGAATGGTCGGGCAGGGAGATATCCATCAGGATGATATCCGGGTCCACATGGCTGATCTTGTCCAGCAGCTCCTTGCCATTGTTGGCTTCACCCACAATCACCATATCTTCAATCCCGGTCAGCAGGGCCTTGATGCCGTCACGTACCAGTTGGTGGTCATCCACCAGGAAAAGCCTGATCTTATCCATGTGCTCAGTATGCCGGTAATTTGATCATGATCAGGGTGCCTTTATCGCTGGCCGATTTGATGTCGATCGTGCCGTTCAGAAGCTTCACCCGGTCGCGCATATTGTTCATCCCATGTCCCGAGGGAGTTCCGGGGTGTTTCGCATTAAATCCTTTGCCGTTGTCGGAGATGGAAAAGTATACGTCATTCAGTTTGCGGTCAAGGCGGAGATCGGTCATGGTGGCGTCTGAATGCCGGACTACGTTGTTCAACGCTTCCTGGGCGATCCGGAAGATGTAGGTCTTGACCGTCATGTCGAGGCTCTCGAGGTCCCCTTTGAAATGCAGGCCGACCTTGATGCCGGTCTGTTCCGATGTTTCCACGCACAGATTTCGCAGGGCGTATACGATCCCGAAAGCCTCAAGGACAGTCGGCTTCAGGTTGTTGGAGATCCGTCGGATCTCTTCTACGGTCTTGTCGAAGTCTTCCTTGATGCGTGTGATGTGCTCTTTTACTTCCGACTGGTCAAGGTACAGCAGGCTCTCAAGTTTCATCTTGATCGCGATCAGGTATTGCCCGATCCCGTCGTGCAGTTCCCTGGAGAGGCGTTGCCGCTCCTTCTCTTCCCCTTCGAGAAAAGATCTCAGGGTGACGATCGGATCGTGGCTTCGGACAGCGGTCCGGCCCGGTGCATTCATCGATTTTTTAGTAATTTTGGTCAAACGTATATCAGCTAACAGTAACCCCCTCACAAACATAATCATTTTTTCAGCTTCCCTATGAAAAAATATCCTCCTTCACTCCGCATTCATGCAATGGCAGGTGCTTTGCTGATGCTGGGCCTTCAAGCGGCACCACAGGAAAAGACGGTGACCTATTTCGCCGATCCGAATCCCACCCCGCCTGAGCTGGTCATCGCAATTCATCACATCGATGCCAGGCTTTCTTTTAAACCCGAAGAAAACAAAGTGATCGGTGACGCGACGCTGAGGTTTACAGCCAACCGGTATCAAACCGATTCGATCGTGTTTCAAACACCGGATTTTACGGTCAGCGGAGTGATGCTGGACCAGCAGCCGGTAACCTATAAACGGTATGGAGCGAACCTCGCCGTTTATCCTTCAGCCAACCTGGCGAAAGGAACAGAGCATGACATCTCTGTCGCGTATGAATCCTCTCCCAGGAACGGTCCGATCTATTTCATTGGGTGGAAGCCGGAAGAGAACGGCAAGCGGAAACAGATCTGGGCACACCGGCCCAACGGATGGCTGCCCTACATCGAAGGCCGCGTGACCATGGAATTTGACATTACCTTCGATCCGCATTACACGGTATTCGCCAATGGCGAACGGACCAGCGTGAAAGACAATCCCGACGGTACGAAGACCTGGCATTACAGCATGAAAAAAGACCATCCCTACTTCTCCACCTGCCTTGCCATCGGCGATTATGATTTCGCCAAGTCGAGGACCAACCGGGATGTTCCGCTGGAGCTGCTGTACTACGAAGGTCAGGAGGACCGCGTAAAACCCACCTACCAGTTCACCGAGGCGATGTTTGCATTCTATGAAAAGGAAATGGGTGTTGCCTATCCCTATCCGGTTTACCGGAATATCCCGGTGATCGATTACATGTACGGGGGTATGGAAACCACCACCTCGACCATCTTCGGTGATTACATGCTGATCGATCCCCATGCTTACTGGCAACGGAATTACATCAACGTGAACGCCCATGAGCTGGCTCACCAGTGGTATGGTGACTGCATTGCACACCTGGCGCATAAGGATGTATGGCTCACGGAGAGTTTCGGGACCTATTTTGCCAAGATGTTCGAACGAAGCATTTTCGGTACCGATTATTACCAGAACGAAATGAACAATGAGCGGAACCAGGCACTGGCCGCGGCGGCCAGGAACAACTATCCCGTAGGCGGATCCCAGGGCGGTGTGGAACGGATCTACCAGAAGGGGTCCCTGGTGCTTGGCATGCTCCGGTATGTGATGGGAGACCGTGAATTCCTTGACGCCATAAAACTGTACACCGGGCGGTATCTATTCAAATATGCGGAAACGAATGATTTTATCCGTGCCGTGTATGATGCCACGGGCAAGCCCTGCAACTGGTTTTTCGACGAATGGATATTCCGCGGAGGGGAACCGAATTACAAAATTGAGTACGCCGTCATGGACGATACCCTGGGCAAGCGTTACACGGTCTTTAACGTGACCCAGATGCAAGAGATCAACGACCTCTCCGGGCTCTTTAAAATGCCGTTCGTGTTTGAAGTGCATTATGCCGATGGAACGATGGGCAGCGAGCGGGTTTGGATAGAGAACAGGACGCATCTGGTGAAGATCCCCAACCCCGGCAAACAGGCAATTGCCTATACACTCTTCGATCCGGGTAGGAATGTGTTGAAAAAAGTAACGTTTGACAAATCCTTCGAAGAGCTTTCCGCACAGGCCCTGCAGGCGGATAACATGATCGACCGGTACGACGCCCTGCTGGCATTGAGAACCTTCCCGGCCGATCAGAAGCGCATACTGCTGATCAACTGCTATGCGCATGAGAACTTCTTTCTGACCAAAACCGAGATCATCCAGCAGCTTTCTTCAGATGATACCCCGGAATCTGTAGCGTTATTCCTTGCGGCCGTCAGGGATC
>DAIRDK010000105.1:0-9163 GCA_036796175.1 Bacteroidales bacterium
GGTTCACCAGGTGCCGGTTGAGCCGCTGCTGGATAAAATCGGGATCCCGTATGATCCCGGGAAAAAATATCTCGGAAAGAACGGGGAAGACCTGGGGAAACCGGAAATCCCTTCAGTACTGAAATTCTGCTGAAATGACGAAACGGGTCATCATCATCGGAGCCGGTGTGGCCGGCATGACTGCAGCTGAAGCGCTGACCGGGATGGGGTTCATGGTCAGCCTGGTTGACCGGGATACTCAACCTGGGGGACACGTACGGCAGTGGGATCGCCTCTTCCCCTCCCGCCGGAAAAGTGATGAAGTCATATCCTTCCTCGAAAACAAACTGACAGGTGTTGAAACCTTTTACCGGTCCGGCGTGACCGGGATCCGGAAAAACGGCGAATTCGTGGTCACCCTCGGAGATCAGAATGAGATCCGTGGGGATGCGATCCTCCTGGCGACCGGCTACGATCTGTTCGATGCCTTTAAAAAAGAGGAATACGGATATGGCATTTACGACCGCGTGATCACATCGGCGGAACTGGAAAAGATCTTCCGATCAGGAGAAAAGCCGCAGTTCGGCGACGCTCCTCCCCGGCGTGTGGCCTTTGTCCACTGCGTCGGATCACGTGATGAGAAAGCAGGGAACCTTTACTGTTCCAAGGTCTGCTGCGTGACCGGAGTGAAACAGGCGATCGAGATCAAAGAGATGTTCCCTGAAACCGAGGTCTTTAATTTTTACATGGATCTCCGCATGTTCGACCGCCATTTCGAAGAGATGTATTACGAAGCCCAGCGGGATTATGGGATCAGTTTCATCCGGGGCCGTGTCTCCGAATGTGCCGAAAACCCTGATGGTTCAATCGTCGTCAAGGTTGAAGATACCCTTACGGCGCGGCCGCTCAAGATCACCGTCGACCTGCTGGTCCTGCTGGTCGGAATGGTCCCGTCGGTTGGGACAGCCAGCCTGGCGGAGAGGTTGGGCATCGAACTGGGCGATGACCGGTTCGCATTACCGGCCGACGAACACACGCTGGCGAACAGTACACCGGCCGAAGGCGTGTTTCTTGCAGGCGCTGTCAAAGGCCCCGCCTGCATTGCCACAACCATCGCCGACGGACGCGCTGCCGCACTCCAGATCGCCGCATACCTGAACCAGAGATGCTGACCGCATGAAGAACTTCGGATATACGATATCACCCGACCGGCAGATCGATTACGACCGCAATGAGCGGCGTGTGCTCGATTACCTGAAAACCTACGAGCCCAGCGCCCAACAGTGCATCGCCTGCGGAAGTTGTACCGCTACCTGCTCGGCCGGGCAGTTTGTGGATTTCAACATCCGGGCAGTCCACACGTATTTGCGGCGCGGCGAGATCCACAACCTCCGCAGGGAGATCCGGAAATGCATGTTCTGCGGGAAATGCCAGCTGGTCTGCCCACGTGGCGTGAATATGCGAAACCTGATCCTGTCGTTACACAGTGCTATCGAACGCCTCGGAGTATGACTTTCAACCTGTTCGTCCTTCCGTTCTCCATCGGGCTGATCTGGGTGATCTCGGTGATCGCCTCCAGGTTCTACAAGTGGATCAATGCCCTCAAGCCGGAAGACAAATACAGATTCCTGAGAAGCCTGCGGACACGCAAGGTCTTTTCCGCCCTGAAGGAAGCGTTTCTCGAATGCCTGGTTCACCGGAAACTTTACAAAAGAAATCCCCTGCTTGGCTATATGCATATGAGTTTCGCCCTGGGATGGCTTTTACTGATCGTTACGGGTAACCTGGAATCGAGGATCTACTCAGGTTTGTACATCAATCCGCCGTATTACCCGATCTTCCTGAAATTTTTCATTCACGACAAGCGGGTCCTGCCCTTCGAGATCTTCACCGTCCCCGGCTTTTTCAGGTTCGCCATGGACCTTCTGCTGCTGTTTATCCTGAGCGGACTGGTTCTTGCGATTATAAAAAGAAACCATTCAAGATGGTTTGGAATGAAAAAGACCACGGAACATCAGCTGACCGATAAAGTCGCCATGACCTGCCTCTGGCTGATCTTTCCGTTCAGGCTGTTTGCCGAAAGCTTCACAGCGGGGTATTACGGCGGGGGCGGGTTTTTCACCCAGCATTTCGGAAATCTGCTGGAGATGATCGTTCCCAGCATGACACCGTATCTGGCTTACGGTTTCTGGTGGTGCTATTCCCTGGCCCTGGGCATCTTTTTTATCACCCTCCCCTATTCGCGCTATATGCATATTCCGACAGAAGCCCTGCTGGTCTTCTTCAGAAATTTCGGGATCAAGCCTAAAAGCACTTACTCCAGCGTGAATGATGTGGAGGTTTTTTCCTGTTCGCGCTGCGGCGTATGCATCGATGCCTGCCAGCTTTCACTGGCGGCCGATATGGCGAAAATGCAGACCGTTTATTTCATCCGGGCTGTCCGTGACCAGCATGTCAGGGAGAAACTGGCCCTTCAGTGCATGGTTTGCGGACGCTGCCAGGACGCATGCCCGGTCGGGATTCATATCGACGACCTTCGGCTCCTGAAACGACGGGACGCTTACCGGAACCACGTATCCGATTTCACCTACCTGTCCTCGGTCAACGGCATCAGCTCCCAGGCCGACGTAATCTACTTTGCGGGTTGCATGACCCATCTGACTCCGGCCATTCACCGTGCCATGACAAGCATCCTGGCTGCTGCTGGGGTCAATTACATCTTTCTCGACCGCGACGGTTCGATCTGCTGCGGCAGACCCTTGCTTCTTGCCGGGAAAAAACTGCAGGCCGATGAACTGATGCGGAATAACAGGAACCTCATCCTGAAGACCAAAGCCAGGGTACTGGTGACATCCTGCCCGATCTGCCACAGGATGTTCAAGGAAGAATATAACCTCCCGATCCGGATCGTGCACCACTCGCAGTTTCTCCTTGAACTGGTCAAGCACGGACGAATCCCCCTCCAGTCGGTGCACAAACGGGTGGCCTACCATGATCCCTGTGACCTCGGACGCGGAGCAGGCGTTTACAACGACCCGCGTGATCTGATCTCCAAGGTGGCTGACCTGGTTCCGACGGCTCATGAACAATCCGATTCCCTTTGCTGCGGAGGCAGCCTTGCAACCTTCACCACAACTTCCGAAGAAAAGGACAAAGTCACTATCCATGCACTCGGTTCATTGCTGGCCAATGATCCTGAATACCTGGTAACGTCCTGCCCGCTGTGCAAGAAAACCTTCGCCAACCGGTCAAAAACAAAGGTCATCGACCTGGCTGAACTGCTCTGGAGTTCGATCCCCCGGACCATTCCGGAACAAACAACCGACAACCGACAACCGATAACTTACAACGGATAAAAGTATGGAAACACCTTTCTTTTCCTCAGACCTCTTTCTCTGGGTCGTTCTGCCCTTGCTGATCTTCTTTTCAAGGATCGTCGATCAAAGCATCGGAACACTACGGCTCATTTTTTCCTCGAAAGGATTGAAAAAACTATCCCCGTTCTTTGCCTTCTTCGAATCATTTGTCTGGCTCGTGGCCATTAGCCAGATCATGAAACACCTTGACAACATTGCCTGTTTCGTGGCTTTTGCCGCGGGCTATGCCGCAGGCAACTACGTGGGTATCTGGCTGGAGGAGAAAATCTCGATCGGCAATGTGGTGATCCGTCTGATCCCGAAAAAAGATACCACCCGTCTGATCCATCGGCTGCGGGAACTGAATTATGGAGTCACCGTGGTGGACGTGGACGGATCCCTGGGTCCTACGAAAATGCTGTTCACAACAGTCAGACGAAAAGATGCGAAAGAGGTGATCGGCATCATCAACGAATTCAATCCGTCCGCATTTTATACCATCGATGAAGTCAGGGTCGTCAGCGAGGGACATTTCCCCAGTACGGAGGATTCGATCCTGTCCGTATTCCGTCCCTTGTTTCAGAAAGGAAGCAGGTAAAGTTCAAGTCCCCAGCGCCCGGAGCTGTTCTTCGAGCACCTGGATCCGGGCCTGTGCATCTGCTTGCTTTTTCCGCTCCGCGTCAACGACCCGCTCGGGTGCATTCCGGACAAAGTTTTCATTGGCCAGCTGCTTCTCGACACGGGCCAGGAATCCCCGGTAATAGGCCAGTTCCTCGTTCAACTTCAGGATCTCTTCATCCCGGTTGATCTCCTGTGTAAGGGGAATATAGAACTCCGTGGTGCGAACGATCACCGCAGCCGCATCTGCCACCTTCTCATCTACATATTTTAATTCGTTTATACCACATAGCTTCATGACCACTTCGTCGAAGGTGGTATCGGGTTGTTCGTTCAGGTTCTTCCGGATCATCAGGCGGATCTGGTCTTTGGCCGGGATATTCTTTTCCTTGCGGAGATTACGAAGCGCGATGATGACCTCCTCAGCATATTCAAACCGCCTCAGGATCTCCTCATCAAACGGACCCGGGTCCGGGATCCGGGTGACCATGATGGATTCATGCTCTCCCCTCTCTTCGATCAGATGCCAGATCTCTTCAGTAATGAACGGCAGGAAGGGATGGAGTTCCTGGAGCAGGTTGTTGAAGAAGCGGATGGTCGCATCCATCGTGGTTCTGTCGACAGGCTGCTGGTAAGCCGGTTTTACGAGTTCGAGATACCAGGAGCAGAAATCATCCCAAACCAGCTTGTACAAGGCCATCAGGGCCTCCGAAAGCCGGTAATCCTGGTAAAGAGCGGTGAAATTTTGCAGAGCGCCGTTGAACGCGCTTTCGAACCATCTGACAGAGATGGCGGAAGAAGCCGGCTGAGGCAGGGAGTCGTCCACTTCCCAGCCTTTCACCAGGCGCATGGCATTCCATATCTTGTTGCAGAAGTTCCGGCCCTGCTCGATCAGGGCTTCATCATACAGGAGGTCGTTGCCGGCAGGTGAGCAGAGCAGCATGCCCATCCTCACGGCATCCGCCCCGAATTTCCCGATCAGCTCAAGCGGTTCAGGGGAGTTTCCGAGTGATTTCGACATCTTCCTCCCCTGCTTGTCCCTGACGATGCCGGTAAAATAAACATTTCTGAAAGGTACCTCCCGGCGGTACTCCCGTCCCGCCATGATCATTCTGGCAACCCAGAAAAAGATGATCTCGGGCGCCGTGACCAGGTCATCCGTCGGATAATAGTAGTTGATCTCCGGATTCTCCGGCTGGCGGATCCCGTCGAATACCGAGATGGGCCAAAGCCAGGATGAGAACCAGGTATCCAGCACATCCTCATCCTGCTTCAGATCTTCCGCTCCCCCCGCTGATTCTTTATCGCCGGCTTTGGATTTCACCAGTTCCCAGGCCTCCTCGCGGGTCCTGGCCACCACGAATTCACCATTCGGCAGGTACCATGCGGGAATCCGGTGGCCCCACCAGAGCTGCCGCGAGATACACCAGTCTTTGACATTCTCCATCCAGTGCCTGTACATGTTTTTATACTTGGCCGGATGAAAGCTCACGGTATCGTTCATGACCGCTTCCAGGGCAGGTTCCGCAAGATCCTTCATCGTCATGAACCACTGGATCGAAATGCGGGGCTCGATCACTTCGTCGGTCCTTTCAGAAAAACCTACTTTATTGGTATAGTTCTCAATCTTCACAATATGGCCTGCGGCCTCCAGGTCCTTAACGATCTTCTTCCTGACGGCGAAGCGGTCTTCGCCGATGTAAAGCTGCGCGGCCGGGCTCATGGTGCCGTCAGGATTGAAGGTATCAACCACTTCCAGGTTGTACTTAATGCCCAGGTTATAATCGTTGATGTCGTGCGCCGGGGTCACTTTCAGTGCACCGGTTCCGAATTCGCGGTCGACATATTCATCAAAGATCACAGGCACGGCCCGGTTAATGAGGGGAACCAGCACACGCTTCCCCCGGAACCGTGCATAGCGCTCATCTTCCGGGTGCACGCAAATACCCGTATCTCCGAGGATCGTCTCGGGACGTGTAGTCGCAACGGTGAGCCACTCGTCATCGGCACCCTCCACCTGATATCTGACATAAAACAACCTGGACTGAACCTCCTTGTAGATCACTTCTTCATCGGATACCGCGGTCAGGGCCTTCGGGTCCCAGTTGATCATCCGGGCGCCACGATAGATCAGTCCTTTATTGTAGAGATCGATGAACACGTCGATCACCGAGTCGTACCGCGCATCATCCATGGTAAAACAGGTACGGTCCCAGTCGCATGAAGCCCCCAGCTTTTTCAGCTGTTCCAGAATAATGCCGCCATGTTTGCGCGTCCACTCCCAGGCATGTTCAAGAAATTCATCCCGCGAAAGGGAACTCTTGTCGATCCCCTGCTCCTTCAGTTTCGCAACGACCTTGGCCTCCGTCGCAATCGAAGCATGATCGGTGCCGGGAACCCAGCAGGCGTTTTTCCCCTGCATGCGTGCCCTGCGCACCATGATGTCCTGGATCGAATTGTTCAGCATGTGACCCATATGCAGCACCCCGGTAACGTTGGGCGGCGGGATCACGATCGTATAGGGCGGGCGGTCATCAGGAACCGAGTGGAAAAATCCCTCCTCAAGCCAGTAAGCATACCATTTGTCCTCAACCGATGAAGGGGAATATTTGGAAGCGATTTCCATGTTCAGTCGAAAGTTAAAAGAAGTGCAAAATTAGGAAAAAGAGGGGAAGTCAAACACTTTTTGAAGTGTGGATCATGACGATTCCTCCTTAGTAAAGCCTTGATCGCTTGACCAGGTAAGGCAGCAGAACCTGATCGAACCCTTTGCTGATGTCTGCTTCTACGAAATCGATGTGGTACTGAGCGCACCTCAGTGTCAGCTCCGTCATGAAACGGCTCATATGTTCCAGGTACTGCTCCCGGATGCGAGAAGGGAAAACCTTCACCTGGTCCCCGCTTTCCATGTCAATGAACCGGTAGGGCCGGTTGTCGAAATCGAATTCCAGCTCACTCCGCCTGTCTGTAACATGAAACAGGATCACTTCATGCTTGTTGTGTCTCAGGTGCTGCAACCCGGAAAAAAGTGAATTCACTTCGGCGATATTCTCAAACATGTCGCTGAAGATGATCACGAGTGACCGTTTATGGATCCGGTCAGCCAGCTCGTGAAGGGCGGAAGCGGCCGCTGTTTTTTTCTTTATCGCCGGGACATAGGGTCCCAGCATGTTCTGCAGCTCCGTGTACAGGTATTTGTGATGGACCGAACTGGATTTTGACGGGGTATGCAGTTCAACGGTATCCGAAAAGATGCTGATCCCTGCGGCATCCCGCTGCCTGCGGAACAGGTTGATCAGGGCCGCCGTGATATAAACCGAAAAGGTGATCTTGTTGACGGCTCCCTTCGCGGGCTTCTCTTCATATGGATAATACATCGAGGAAGAGTTGTCGATAAAGACCTGGCAGCGCAGGTTGGTCTCCTCCTCGAACCGCTTGGTGTAAAGCCTGTCTGTACGTCCATACAGTTTCCAGTCAATGTTACGGATCGACTCGCCGGCATTGTACAGCCGGTGTTCTGCAAATTCGACGGAAAAACCGTGAAACGGACTTTTATGCAGACCGGTGATGAACCCTTCCACCACCTGGCGGGCCAGCAGTTCCAGGGATCCGAACTGCTCAAGCTTGGACTGATCTATATATGCATTATGCATTATGCATTATGCATTATGCATTGTACATTCACTCGTTAAATGTGCTTCTCGATGATGGCTTTGTAAGTCGCCTTGGGAACGGCGCCTATTTGCTTGTCGACTACCTCGCCGTTTTTGAAGAACAGGACGGTCGGGATATTCCTGACCCTGTACCGGGCCGTGATATCCGGGTTCTCGTCCACATTCAGCTCGCCGGCGATGATCCGGCCTTCATATTCGGAAGCCAGTTCATGGATGATCGGAGAAACCATGCGGCAAGGACCGCACCATTCGGCAGAGAGATCAACTACGGCCAGCTGATTCGCTTTGACCACCAGTTCTTCAAAATTAGCGTCTGTGAACTTTTCAAACATAGAATAATCGTTTTATTTAGGTTTGTTAGTTTCTTTACCTGGCAAAGATAAGAATTAATCCTGAAGGAGCCGGACTTCAACGTCTTGGATAACCGCCAGGGCGGAGATCATCTCCCTCGGATTGACGCGGAATTTTTTTGACGGCAATTCAACATGCGTGCCCGATTCAGGGTCTTCCACCCGGATCCGGAGGACGGCTTTCCCTTTGTGCTTCTTCGCCGTCTCATGAAGAATCTCGATCCGGGATGGATCCAGTCCGTGCAACGGCATCACGACGGCGACGCTTTTTGTGAACTTCTCCATCACCTCCGACAACAGGACCATGGTCGATATGCGGATCACAAGCTGGTCCGGCGCATCAAATCGTCCTTCGATTCGCGCACGGATGAAAACATACATCCCGTCTTCCAGCAAATGCTTGTTTTTCAGGTATTCCTCGGAGTACAGGAACAGGTTCACCGAATCCAGGTAATCCTCCACGGTGAACGAACCGAATGGCTTGCCGTTCTTGCCAACCTTGTGCTGCGCGTTGGTGACGATCCCCGCAAAGGAAACGTCCATATTCCGGTACCTCCGAAGATCGGACTTGAGCGACTCGAGAGTGACCGTGCAAAAATTATTGAATTCCGTACGGTAATCATCCAGGGGATGGCCCGATATGTAGAAGCCGGTCACTTCCTTCTCGGTCTTCAGCTGCTGGATCCGGCTCCAGGGCTCGCAGACCGGAAGTGCAGGGGCCTGGAATGTGACCTCCTCGGTCTCGCCGAACAGGGAATGCTGGCTCGAATTTTTTCGTTGCAGGTAATCGGCTGCCTGCCGCATCACTTTTTCCAGGAAGGTTGAATCATCCTCGCGCTCTTTAAAAAAGTACTGGGCCCGGTGTGATCCGGGGAAACAATCGAATGCACCAGCCTGCGCCAGGGCTTCAAGGCAGCGTTTGTTCACCGTATGGCTGGTCACCCGGCGGGTCAGATCAAAAATGTCTGCAAATGGCCCGTTGGCTTCCCGCTCTTCCAGGATGCTGCGGACAGCGGATTCGCCGACGTTCCTGATGCCTGCCATACCGAAACGGATCTCGCCTTTCTTGTTGACCATGAAATGCAGGTCCGACTCATTGACATCGGGGCCGAGAACCGGGATCTGCATCCGTTTGCACTCCTCCAGGAAGTTGGTGATCTCCTTCATGTCGGTGATGTTGCGGCTT
>DAIRDK010000106.1:0-9153 GCA_036796175.1 Bacteroidales bacterium
GCTGGGTCTGGCAATGAAAACCGACTCCGCCGGAACGATTGAATGGGCATTCAAGGTCGGGAGTTTCATCGGCGACTTCTATGACCTGGTATTGACAAACGATTCATGCATCGTGTTTGCCGGAAGTACATACAATCCGGTCAATCCGACCACCGATTTGCTCATCCTGAAGATGACTCCGGCAGGAGATACGGTGTGGACCCGTACCCTGGATCTGGGTAACGATGACATTCTATCATCCATTAAACTTACCCCGGACGGAGGATTTATCCTGTCGTGCAAATCCGGGGTCGGAACTGCGGTAATCCGCCTGGATCCGGATGGGGAACTGGTCTGGTCAACAGCCTTCGCCATCGCAAACGCCTCGATGGCTGTCTTTTCGGTAACCCCATCCACCGACGGCGGATATTACGTGACCGGATCCACGGATGGATATCCCATGGGCAACGGGGACATGTTCCTGGGCCGGTTGGAAGCGGACGGTACCTGTTCACGGGCCTGGGCTTTGAGCACACTGGGTGTGTCATTCGGACTGGATGTGGTAATTCAGACTGATGGTCTGATGTGCCTGGTTGAAAGCCCGGCTGGGCTTGGTCTTATGAAGACCGACCTGGCTGGCAATCCGCTATGGTACAGGAGCTATAACCTCTTCTTTAATTCCAATTGGAATTATGGTCCGGTTCCAAACCTTCGTCAGACAGCTGACGGCGATTTTATTTTTTTGGATGGATCCGGTTATGGTCCGGGCTTTGGGGTCAAGGTCAGTTCTGCAGGCGACGCGGTTCTTCGTGCGAATGTCTTCCTGAATACGGCGGATATTACCGAAACCCACGACGGCGGCTATCTGTTTACCGGTAACGGACCGATCCTGGGGGTGGAGATGGCAGGCACGGATGCCCCGCAGATCGGGATCATCAAGACCGATCCGATGTTCACTGCCACCGGCTGCCTCTGGCCGGAGACGGCATGGTTCGATGAGGTGTCCTTTTCAAAAGATACGTTTGCAGTCTACATGGGTTCACCAGGCACCGTGTTTAAGATGTCCTACGAGATTCACGATGCAGGTTTGTCAACCGATACTGGCTGCGTAGCCTTTATCGGTGCAGTCAATGACCAAAGCGCGAATGAAATTTATCTGGATGTTTACCCTAATCCGGCCTCAGGATCAGTAAGTTTCCGGCTGAACCCGGAATCGTCAGATAACAAGATAAACAGATTGGAGATATATAGTGCAACCGGGATCAAAGTAGCAGAGATACCGGATCCCGGATCCCGGATGGATCTGAGCAAATACCCCTCCGGCCTTTACCTCCTCCGCGCCGAAACCACATCCGGCAACCTAACGACACGAATTGTCCTGATAAAATAATTCGTAATTCGTAATCTGAAATTTAATTCGTCTCTCGTCTTTCGTCTTTCGTAATTACATCGTATTTCTTCCATGCAAGGAAAAACCTGACTGCCGAGATAACCAGCGGAAAGGCCATCGTAATGAAGAAATACGAAATGGCGGCATTGGAAACCAGATGCAGTTTCCTCACCGTCACTCCCATAGTGATCATCAGCGCCATCATCAGGTAGCTGCGGAAGTCGAAGAACGAAAAGACGCATGGGCGGAGGATCTCCAGTGAGTTGATCCGGCGGATATGCTTCGAGCTGACCCGAAGAAAAAGGACCCGGAAAAAAACGATCCCGCCGGCAAGGGCGACCATCACCTTCCACCACTGCCACTCCTCTGCAGGGATACTCCGGATCCCCCTGAATGCCAGGAAACCTCCCGCAAACAGCCAGACAAATGCGGCCACCATCAGAAGGTGCCGCTTCGGCACACCGGGTTTGAACCTGTTAGCTTGTTCCTTAATGGTCATTGCTGTCTCCCGCTGCCAAAATTATCTTTTTTTTACCACCAAGTCACGAAGACACGATTTAGTTGAAAAGAAAGAAAAACTTCTTACTTTTATCGGTAAAGAAACCATCACTCTTATGTCTCCAACAGGAAAAAACCATTACCTCGAAGCTGCAAGGCGCGCCATGCAATGGCATTCCGACTACAAAAAACAGATGATGAACTGCCGGTTCGATACCATAGCGGTTCACGGCATCTACTCCATGCAGGAAGCCCTCGATTTCAACCAGGGCTCCATTATCGAACCCATCTATATGAGCACCTCGCAGGCTTACCGCGACGCCGACGAAATGGAAGCCGCCCTGGGCTACGAGATCCCCACCTGGTGCTATTCCAGGATCGCCAACCCGAGCATGTATTACCTGGAAGGAGTCCTGGCACTCCTTGAAGGGTACGGTACAGGTGTAGAAACCTCCTGCATAGCCACTGCGTCAGGAATGTCGGCCATCATGAGCGCTGTTGAACCCTTCCTGGCCGTGGATCCGAAACATCCCGGCGCACCCATCAACTTTGTGGCAACGACCCAGGTTTACGGTGGAACCTACCAGCAGTTTTCCATGCGCAAGCAAACCGACCGAAACATCGAATGGCGAAAAGTTGTCCATTCCACCGACCTTGCCGAATGGGAGTCGCTGATCGATGAGAATACCCGTTTCCTTTACGGTGAACTCCCCAGCAATCCTTGCCAGGCTTTCTTTGACATTGCCGCAGTGGCCGCGATCGCCCATAAACACGGGATCCCGCTGATCGTTGATTCCACCGTGGCAACCCCCGCTTTGCTTCGCCCTCTTCAACACGGGGCGGATGTGGTCGTGCAGTCGGTTACCAAATCCCTGATGTCAGGCGGATTCGGCATCGCCGGGGCGGTTATATCCAGGAAAGATCTTATATCGAAACACCTGGCCCCTGAGGCTAAAGCCGACTTCGCAACCTGGCTGAAATTATGGCCAAACCGTGACAACGGTCCCAACATCTCCCCGATGAACGCCGTACTGGCATTGAATGATATCCGCACGATCCGCATGCGGATGGATGCCATGAGCCGGAATACCATGCAGGTTGCCAGGTTCCTCTCCGGCCACAAACATGTTCAGCGGGTGCATTACCTGGGCCTCGACAATCAGCCGCTTTATGAACTGGCTACCCGGTACCTGTTCCTGGTCGATTCGGAATATGATGAACTCGATAAGCAAAAAGTCAACCGTTATGGTCACCTGATGTCGTTCAACATCGAAGGGGATGCGGTACAGACCCGGCGGGTGTTCGATGCCTTCACAAGGATCTGGCGTGCCACCGACCTGGGAAGGATCAAGTCGGTCGCTACGATCCCCGCCATTTCAACCCATTCCCAACAGGGCGAAGAGGGGAGAAAACTGGCTGGGATCCCTTCGAACCTCATCCGCCTTTGTGTCGGGGCAGAACATCCTGACGACATCATCAAAGACCTCGACCAGGCGTTGTCGGTACTCGATGGAAATAGCATTCCAGTCACTTCTCCCGAATATTCCGCAGGAGGAGCCTCTTCTTCAACACTCAGAAGACCGTGACCTATGTCTAGTCCTGTCCTCTTCCACTCGACCAACCTGGTATCTGACCAAGTGACCTTCAGTCAGGCATTGCTGAAAGGCCAGGCGCCGGATAAAGGGCTCTATATGCCGGAGTACATTCCGCGGATTCCCTTGGACGAGATCCATGCTTTTAAGGGGAAACCGTATTATGAGATCGCATTTGAGATTGCAGCAAAATTCATGACCGGCGAGATCCCCGGTGACGATCTGCTGGCGATCGCCAGGGATTCCTACAACTATGATGTACCGCTGGAACAGGTTCATGACCGGAAATACGTGATGCGCCTCGACCGCGGGCCCACGGCATCGTTCAAGGATTTCGCCGCCCGCATGATGGGCCGGCTGATGCAGTATTACCTGGCACAACGCAAAAGCCGGCTGCTGATCCTGACAGCCACTTCCGGCGACACGGGAAGCGCCGTGGCCAATGCCTTTTACGGTCTCGACAACATCGATGTCGTGGTGTTGTTCCCAAAGACAGAGGTTACTGCCAGGCAACGCAAGCAAATGACCACGCTGGGGAAAAATGTCAGAATACTGGCGTTGGATGCCAAGTTCGACGACTGCCAGGCACTGGTTAAACAGGCATTCGCCGATCCGGATCTGGCCTATTTGCCGCTCTCTTCGGCGAATTCCATAAATATTGGCAGGCTGATTCCACAGATCGTCTATTACTTCTATGCCTGGTCCAGGCTTGCCTCTGATGAAGAAAAGGCAGTGATCTCTGTGCCTTCCGGAAATTTCGGGGACATGATGGGCGGTGTGCTGGCCATGAACATGGGACTCCCGGTGAAGAAGTTCGTGATCGCCGTCAACGGAAATGACGAATTTGTGAAGTACTTGTATTCGGGAATTTATGAGAAGATAGAACCCTCACGGAACTGCATTTCAAGTGCCATGAACGTCGGCCATCCCAGCAACCTGGCCAGGCTGGTCGCACTCTACGGAGGCGTTATGGATGAGAGGGGAAGGATCCACAAGGCAGCCGATATGGAGGTGATGAGAAAAGACTTGTTCTCCGTTTCGGTGAGTGATGATGAGACCCGCCATACGATCGCTTCCGCCTGGAACCGGCACAAATTGTTGCTTGAGCCGCATGGGGCCGTGGGCTGGGCGGGATTGTGGAAATACCTCGAGCAACACCCGGAAGATAATACCCCTGAGCAGTTATGCATCTCTCTCGAGACAGCGCATCCGGCGAAGTTCCCTGAGGAGATCCGGAAAATTATCGGCATCGATCCGGAATTGCCCGAAAGCCTTTCGGGGATTGACGAACTGCCGGAAGAAATTATCCCTTTGGAAAGTAACTATTCGGCATTCAGAGATTTCCTTAAGTTTTCTTTTGAACACAGATGACACGAATGCCGCTTATGCGGCATCACGGATAATCACAGAATAGATCGTCAATCGTATATCGTCAATCCAGTCGTAAATCGTAAACCGTAAATCGTAAATATGTATATAGTTTGCTCCGATCTCGAAGGCGTTTTCGTCCCCGAAGTGTGGATCAACGTTTCCGAAAAGACCGGTATTCCCGAGCTGCGCCGCACCACGCGCGACGAACCCGATTACGACAAGCTGATGCGCTACCGCATGAAGATCCTGGATGAGCACGGTCTCAAGCTGCACCATATCCAGGAGGTCATCGCACAGATCAGGCCGCTGCCGGGTGCGCTGGAGTTCATTGCATGGCTGAAGGAGCGGACCCAGCTGATCGTCGTCTCCGACACCTTCATCCAGTTCGCAGATCCGCTGATGCAGCAACTCGGCAGGCCGACGCTTTTCTGCCACACGCTGGTGATGGACGAAACGAACCGGATCATCGATTACAAATTACGTCAGCCTGATCCGAAGAGGAAAACAGTAGAGGCTCTTCAAAGCCTGAAATATCAAGTCATAGGGATGGGTGATTCATATAACGATATATCCATGCTCAAGCAGGCGGACAAAGGGATCCTCTTCCGCCCGCCGGCCAATGTGGTGGCGGACTATCCGCAGTTCCCGGTGGCGGAGGAATACGAGACATTGAAGAACATTCTTTCAGAGTTTTGTTAACCACAAGGACACAATAATACACGAAGGGCACAATCAACATATATTGTGTTTTTATCGTGTCTTAGTGTCTTTGTGGTAAAAGAAAAAGAATATGGAAATAACGTTCAAACACAAAACGGTCATGGTAACCGGTGCCTCCCGGGGCATCGGCAAAGCAACAGCAGAACTGTTTGCGGCATGCGGGGCAAGGGTCATCGTACACTATCACAAAAACAAAACCGTCGCTGAAAGTGTCTGCTCCACACTGGCAGGTACAGGCCATTTTGTTGTGCAAGCCGACATGGGAGATCCAGGAGAAGTTGAAGCGATGGTAAACACCATCATTGCAGAAGCAGGCCGTATCGATATTCTCGTCAACAACGCCGGGATCTTCGAAGAACAGGAGATGACCGGGATCCCTTATGAAGAGTTCAAAGCCTACTGGGACCGGACCATTGCGGTAAACCTTACAGGCCCTGCGTTGCTTTCCAACCTGGTTGTTCGTCACATGATCGGTGAAGGCGGCGGAAGGATCGTGAATGTCACATCGCGTGGCGCTTTTCGGGGTGAGCCCGACTCGTGGGCCTACGGAGCGGCAAAAGCCGGGCTGAACTCCGTGGGACAAAGCATGGCAAAGCTCCTGGCCCCAAAAAAAGTGTTCGTGTTCACTATCGCCCCAGGCTATGTGGACACTGACATGGCGGCAAGATTGTTTGCAGGCCCTGACGGGGCGCATCGCCTCGCCCAAAGCCCCATGAACCGGGCGGCTGATCCCTCCGAGATCGCGCAGGCGATCGTGATGCTTGCAGCGGATGGTAATGAGTATATGACCGGGTGTATCCTGGATATGAATGGAGCGTCGTATCTGCGCTCATGATCGTTTTTTGTCCACGCCAAGAAGCTAAGTTATCGCAGTGACGCAGTGCGTTATACTGCGCCTTTGCGTGAGCTTTGCGCCTTTGCGTGAAATAAGTTGACTATATTTGCAGTTTAAACCAACACTGTATTTCAATGAAATCCAACCCATCGGGACGAATATTCGAATTGCAACAATTCGGTGAATACGGCGATGTGAACCCATCCGTAACCGATTCAGCTACATTTACTTTCATGCAGGCCAAGACCATGCTGGAGACCTTCCAGGGGGAGGCCGAAGGCTGTTTCCTCTATTCCCGCCACTGGAACCCGAGCAACAAGTACCTTGCTGATGCGCTGGCCGCTATGGAAGGTACGGAAGCCGCCTGGGCGACTGCCTCCGGGATGGGAGCCATCACCAACGCAATATTGCAACTGGTCAATGCCGGCGACCACATCGTAAGCAGCATGACCACCTATGGGGGCACGTTTGCGTTCTTCGCCAACTATCTGAAAAAATTCAATATTGATGTGACGTTCGTCGATATTACCGACCTGGAAGCGGTCAGGAATGCGATACGGCCCAATACGAAGGTGATTTACACAGAAACGATGACCAACCCGCTGCTCCAGATCTCCGACCTCCCGGAACTGGCGAAGATCGCCGACAGCAAGGGTGTCAAACTGGTGGTTGACAACACCTTCACCCCGATGATCGTAGCGCCTTCTCAGCAGGGAGCCCACGTTACGGTATACAGCATGACGAAGTTCATCAACGGAAAGAACGACTGCGTAGCGGGCGCAATTTGCGGTTCTTTGGAGTATATCAACTCGCTGATCAATGTGAATTCAGGCACAGCGATGCTCCTCGGCCCCGTTCTTGATCCGCTCCGGTCATCCTCGATCCTGAAGAATCTGCATACACTCCATATCCGTATGCAGCAGCACAGCAAAAATGCAATGTACCTTGCAGAGCGTTTCAAAGAGGAAGGACTCAAGACCATTTACCCCGGGCTACCCGAACATCCCGGACACACTACCCTCAGGAAAATGATGAACCCCGATTTCGGATTCGGGGGAATGGTTGCGATCGATATGGAAACATCGGGAAAAGCCGCCGCATGGATGGAAAAGATGGAACTTGCCGGAATAGGTTATCTGGCAGTAAGCCTTGGATATTTCAAGACCCTGTTCAGCAATTCAGGGAAAAGCACATCTTCCGAAATACCTGAAGAGATACAGCGAAAAATGGGAATGTCGGAAGGACTCGTACGCTTCTCGGTAGGATTGGATCACGATATCGACAGAACCTGGCAGAAGATTAAAAACTGCCTCTAGCATCAAGCAATAATCCACGTCCCACGTCCCACGTACTACGTACTACATACTACGTACTACGTACCACGTCTCACTCCATCGGGCACACGCACATCAGGTTCCGGTCGCCGTAAGCATCATCGATGCGCGTTACCGTCGGCCAGTACTTGTCTTCCTTCAGTGCAGGCACCGGGAATGCGGCTTTCTCACGGGAATAGGGGAGGGCCCAGTCGTTGCCGGCTGCCATGGCTGCGGTATGCGGGGCCTTCATGATCACGTTGTTGGTCTTGTCAGCCTTGCCCTCCGCGATCTCGTCGATCTCGCCCTTGATGGCGATCATGGCTTCAATGAACCGGTCGAGTTCATGCAGGGGTTCGCTTTCCGTGGGTTCGACCATCAGGGTGCCGTGTACCGGGAATGCCACAGTGGGAGCATGGAAACCGTAATCCATCAGACGTTTTGCAATGTCGATGGCCCCGATTCCCGTGAGCTTCGTGATCCCGTTGCAATCGACGATCATCTCGTGTGCGCAGCGGCCGTTCTTGCCGGTATACAGGATCGGATAGTAAGGTTCAAGCAGCGACTTGATGTAGTTCGCATTCAGGATGGCCATCTTCGTGGCATCTGTCAGCCCTTCGCCGCCCATCATCAGGATGTAGGCATAGGAGATGGTAAGGATGAGCGCACTCCCGTATGGACCGGATGCCACAGCCGTGATCCCTTTCTCCCCGCCTGTTTTCACCATCACGTGCTTGGGCAGGAACGGTGTTAGATGTTTGGCCACCGCGATGGGCCCTTCGCCCGGACCGCCTCCGCCGTGTGGGATCGCAAACGTCTTGTGCAGGTTCAGGTGGCATACATCGGCTCCGATGATACCGGGATTCGTAAGGCCAACCTGCGCATTCATGTTGGCTCCGTCCATGTAAACCTGGCCGCCATTCTCATGAATGATATGGATGATCTCGAGGATCTCTTCTTCGAACACGCCGTGTGTGGATGGATAGGTGATCATCAGGCAGGAGAGGTCGGCCTTGTGCTGGACAGCTTTTTCACGGAGGTCGTTCACATCAATGTTGCCCTTATCGTCGCACTTCACCACCACGATCTTCATGCCGGCCATGGCTGCAGATGCGGGATTGGTACCGTGTGCTGAGGAGGGGATGAGGCACACATCGCGGTGAGCATCACCGCAGCTGTGGTGGTACTCGCGGATCACCAGCAGTCCCGAGTATTCCCCGGCCGCACCGCTGTTCGGCATGAAGGATACGGCATCAAATCCCGTGATGACGGCCAGCTGCTTTTCGAGGGCTTTGATCAGGTATTGGTAACCTTCGGCCTGGTCCGTGGGGACAAAGGGATGGATATTCCCGAACTCGGGCCAGCTCAGAGCAAACAACTCAGCCGCCGCATTCAGTTTCATGGTGCATGACCCCAGCGGGATCATCGAACGGTTCAGGGCCAGGTCCTTGATCT
>DAIRDK010000107.1:0-9151 GCA_036796175.1 Bacteroidales bacterium
GATCGCATTGTGTTTTAGTTTGAATTTCAGTAGGTTATCTGCGCCTTGCCCGGTTGGGGCCAGCTTGTTGATGAAGGGTCGCACTTCGAACAGGGTTGCAGAGACAAGAAGGATATTCATGATATAAAAGTAGCACAATTTACGACTCCCGGATTTTAACGGGCAGTTCATGTTCTGCATCGGAATCTTTTTTAGCTTTGCGCGTTAAAACTTTCACAATCAAATTCGTTAATCTATGACTGAACAGGTTCAAAAGATTCTCAGCGAATCCAAAGCGGCTCGCTGGACTGCACTTGCACTGGTTTCTCTCACGATGCTTGCAGCGTACTACTTCGTCGACATGATTGCTCCATTGCAATCACTGCTGGCACTGAAACCATACAGCTGGACACCCAGCGACTATGGGTTCTTTTCCGGTTCTGAATATATGCTGAATGTACTTGGCTTCCTGATCATTTCCGGCATCATTCTGGATAAAATGGGGATCCGCTTTACCGGTCTCACGGCGACGATCGTCATGCTGGCAGGAGGTTTGATCAAATTATACGGGTTGACCGAGTATTTCAGCGCCGGTGGTTTCGGTCACCAGTTCTTCAGCTCATTCTGGACTTCCATGCCGGCCTCTGCCAAGGTCGCGGCCCTCGGTTACGGGATCTTTGGGATCGGCGTTGAAATGGCCGGCATCACCACCTCCAGGACGGTTGTTAAGTGGTTTAAAGGGAAAGAATTGGCCCTGGCCATGGGGATGCAGCTCGCGACGGCCCGTCTGGGCGCTTCGGTGGCCTTCTTCTTCTCGGCTACCTTCGCAGGCGTAAAGACCGTCGACGGCGTTCTGACCGGACATGTGCTGAACCCGGTTTATGTCGGGATCGCCCTGGTAAGTATCGGGTTCCTGACCTTTCTTACCTATACATTCATGGACAGGAAGCTCGACAAACAGACCGGCAGTGCAGGACCCGGGGCCGATCCCACCGAAGAGTTCCATGTCAAGGACCTGGCCAAGATCATCACCAACCGGGGATTTCTGATCATCTCGCTCCTTTGCGTCCTGTTCTATTCCGGGGTCTTTCCCTTCCTGAAATATGCCGTCAACATGATGCAAAGCAAGCTGGGCGTCTCCCCTGAGGTCGGGGGAATGATATCCGGACTACTGCCCGTGGGCACCATCATCCTGACCCCCATTATCGGGAATTTTCTTGACAACAAAGGGAAAGGCGCAACCATGATGATCTTCGGATCCGCACTTCTCATGCTGGCTCACCTGACCTTCGCGCTCGTTCCCCTGACGATCACCATTGCCATCATCTCGATCGTTGTCTTGGGGATTGCCTTCTCCCTGATCCCTGCCTCCATGTGGCCCTCGGTGCCGAAGATCGTGGAAGAACGGTACCTGGGCTCGGCTTACGCCCTCGTCTTTTTCATTCAGAATATCGGGCTGATGTTCTTCCCCTGGCTGATTGGCGTGGTTCTGGAAGCGGTCAACCCGGGTGTCGCCCAGCGGGTCGCCGCCGGTGATCCAACCGCCGTTTACAATTATACAGCCCCGATGCTTGTATTCGCCGGACTGGGCGCCTGTGCCATCGTACTGGCTTTCCTGCTCCTGCGTGAAGATAAACTCAAGAACTACGGGCTGGAAGCCCCCAATAAAAAGAAATAGGGCTAGGGCATTTCATGAATTGCCCTTACAGCGCCATAGGGTGCCGGACAACTCTGGCACCCTTTTTGTATATTTGTGGGGCAAACCCTACCAATATGAGATCAATCCGGACCCTGGCGGTTCTTATCCTTTTCCTGGGAATTACCGCTCCTTCATTCGCCAAGACCGTTCCCGGCAGCCTGGCACAGCAGGTGGCCGTCAACGCATGGAATGAAAAACACCAGTTAACACAGGACAAAACGATCGGCTCCGTTTCCGGACTCGCTGAATTGGCCATACTGACGGAAGACGGACGACCCCTCTACTATATCTTCAACCTTCCCGAAAAACAGGGATTCATCGTGATTGCAGGCGATGACCGGATCGTTCCCGTACTGGGCTGGTCGGATCATGGAAGGTACCAGGATGCGAACCATCCCCCCGCTTTCGACTGGTATATGAATATCATCAGGCAGCAGGCTGTGATGGCTCTGCGGGGAGAGGACCATCCTCCGGCCGCGACCACTGCCGAATGGGAACGATATGCATCCCCTTCATTCAAACCGCAGAACCTGCTGAATGTCGGTCCGCTACTCCAGACCACCTGGGACCAGGGTTGCTATTACAACGAACAGTGTCCTCCCGATCCAACAGCCACCAGTACCTGTTTCCACGCCCTGACCGGATGCGGTGCCACCTCCATGGCTCAGATCCTGAGATACTGGGGATACCCGGCCCATGGAGTCGGTTCTTACGGATACACCCACCCGGTTTACGGGTACCTGTTTGCCAATTTCGCTTCGGCGACCTACAATTATTCCGCCATGCCCCTGTCCCTTTCCTCGGGCAACTCGGAAGTCGCCCAGCTGATCTACCACTGCGGCATCGCCCAGGAGATGGATTACGGCCCGTCCTCCTCCACCTCGGATATCGAAGCCATTGATGACGCGTTGCGGAACTATTTTGATTACAGCTCTGCCCTGAACTGGAAAGAACGGGCTTCCTACTCCTCCTCAACGTGGGAATCAATGGTCAAGGCCGAACTCGATGCCGGCAGGCCGCTCCTGTACTATGGAAATGATAACGGCGCCGTGGGCCATGCGTTTGTCTGCGATGGCTACCAGGGAACTTCCTATTTCCATTTTAACTGGGGCTGGAGCGGGAGTTACGACGGGTATTTTTACCTCGATAATCTCACCCCGGGAGGCTCTGTGTACACCGATAACCAGCATGCCATTTTCAACCTGGTGCCCAACCAGCTTCCGGGGCCTGTCGCCATGGATTTCGAATCCCAGAGCGATTTTGCGCTCTCCTTTGCCCCGTGGACGGTTTACGACGGAGATGGCAGCTATACCTATTCCATCACAGACCACACCTTCCCCCATAACGGCGAGGCCATGGCATATATCGCATTCAACCCCGCGCAGGTCACGCCGTCGATGACCGGCGATCTGGAGATCCAGCCGCACGGGGGCTCCAGGTTCGGCGCCTGCTTCTCGGCTACCACACCCCCGAACAACGACTGGTTCATCTCACCCCAGGTTCAGATGAGTACCAACGGGTCGTTCTCCCTCTGGGTAAAATCCTACACGGCCGATTACGGTCTTGAGAAGTATAGGATCGCCGTTTCCACAACGGACAACAACCCTTCCAGCTTCACGGTGATATCGGGATCCTCCCCCCTGGAGGCAACCACCGACTGGACCAAAAAGACCTTCGATCTTTCCGCGTACAACGGGCAGCTAATTTATGTTGCCGTACAGTGTGTTTCGAATGATGCGTTCATCTTCATGATCGACGACCTGGAGATCGATCCCGGTTCAACCGGATCCCTCGTGGCTGATTTCACCGGCGAACCAACCACCATCAACCAGGGGCAGACTGTGAATTTCACGGATGCATCTTCCGGTAACCCGACTTCGTGGCAGTGGACTTTCCAGGGCGGTACCCCCAACACCTCTTCTGCCCAGAATCCGACGAACATCCGGTATGACAATCCGGGACTGTATGATGTAACACTGACCGTCAGCGACGGCACCAGCAGCGATACCAAAACCAAGTCGGGATATATTTACGTCACACAAACCCTTCCTTCGCAGATGACGCTCGATTTTGAAGGATTATCCGATTTTACAACCCTCTTTGATCCCTGGACCACCGTCGATGTCAATGGCGGGGAAACGTACAACATTGCCACGGTTACCTTTCCCGGGAGCGGTTACCCCATGGCCTGGATCTGCTTTGTCCCTTCGCAAACGACTCCGCCAATGACCTCGCTCACTGCGCACGGAGGATTGAAGATGGGGGCTTCCTTTGCCTCGCCGCCACCCTATGCGCCTAATAATAAATGGCTGATCACCCCGAAAATGCAGCTTGGCGCGAATGGTAAGATCGAACTCTGGGCCCGGAGCTACGTGCCGGATTACGGGCTTGAAGAATTCAATGTCTGCATCTCGGAGACCGGGAACAGCCCATCCGATTTCATTACGCTCAACGGCATCCACGCCATCAAGGCGCCGGTCTACTGGCAGCAGTTCAGCTACACCCTGAACGACTATGCCAATAAACAGGTGTATCTCGGCATCCAGTGTGTTTCGAATGATGCCTTCATCCTGCTGATCGACGATATTCAGATCACCAGCACGGTTGGGGTGGACGAACAGGCTGCTGCATCCGTGTTGGTCTATCCCAACCCGGTGTCAGGTAGTTTCCTGGTCAGCTTTACAAATAATCCTCCCGCGGAGTATTCAGGTGAATTGTTCAATGCGATCGGGACCAAAGTCAGATCATTTACGGCAGCGAACCAGGGGAAAGCCCCTTACCGGGTCGATGCAGCCGGCCTGACGGAGGGCGTCTATTTCCTGAAACTAACATACGGATCCACAACCATTACGAAAAAAGTCATCGTTATTGAATAGGAAAAGCAACCAGTTGATCCGACTTGCCACGTCGCTGCAGGTAATCCTGCTGGGGTTCCTGCTATGGCCCGGGATGGCGCCGGCTCAGTTAAACAGGGGCGGTGTCCCGTCAAGTTCACTCTTCCCTGATGTTCAACAAATTATCCCAGTCCGCACCCTGCCCCCGCCCGACATGGCCAAGGTTGCGGCGGAAGATGCCGCAAACCCGGTGCCCTATCGCTTTGCCATCCACATTCCCCTGGCCCTGGATTTCTGTGCTGAAGGGAAATGGCAACTGTTGCCGGACGGATCCGAAGTGTGCCTGCTGGCCCTGGAAGCCCCGGGAGCAAAGGCATTATCCGTACTGTTCGACCGTTTCAGGCTGCCCCAGGGCGGCAGGTTGTTTATCCGCTCTGCAGATACCAGGCAGGTGCTTGGTGCGTTTACCTCTGAAAACAATACCCCGTCAGGAAAGTTCGCCACACAGCTGATCCATGGCGACAAGCTCATCCTGGAATATGACCAGGCACCTGAAGTGAGCGGCAGTGCAGACCTCCTGGTCGGTTCTGTCGCTTACGCCTACCGTGGAGTTCCTGAACCGGGGCAGACAGACGGATTTGGGGGTGCCGGCCCGTGTGAAGTGAATGTGAACTGTGTGGAAGGTCAGAATTATCAGCAAGAGAAAAAAGGAGTGGTCCGGATCCAGGCGGTCAAGGGTGGAAGTTCATTCTGGTGTTCCGGTTCGCTGCTTAACAACACGCGGATGGACGGGACCCCGTACCTGCTTACCGCGGACCATTGTTACAATGGAGGAGCCTATGGCGACCTCTTGCAATGGGTGTTCTATTTCGGGTATGACGGACCGGGATGCGAAAATCCCGAGACGCCTCCGCTGGAACGGGCCCTGACGGGTGCCACCCTGAAGGCCAGGGCAGGCGCGGTGGCGGACGGCGGTTCCGATTTTCTTCTTCTTCTGCTCAATGATGCCATCCCGGATACCTTCGATGTGTTCCTGAACGGTTGGGACCGTTCCAATACTCCGGCGATGCAGGGAGTGGGAATCCATCATCCGCAAGGGGATATCAAGAAAATATCTACATTCACCCAAAAGACGACCAGCGTATCCTGGATCGGAGGTTTTATCTATACCCACTGGCTGGTGAAGTGGGCAGAAACTGTCAACGGACATGGCGTGACGGAAGGAGGAAGTTCGGGGTCCGCATTGTTCGACAGCTCTGGACTGGTCATCGGTCAGCTGACCGGAGGAGGATCATCCTGCGATTCGGCAAACTTGGAGGAACCCGATTATTACGGGAAATTCTCCTATTCCTGGATCTCCAATGGACCTGATTCGGCTTCACAGCTCAAGCCCTGGCTTGATCCGGATAACACAGGGCTGGAGAAACTGTCCGGGAAGCCATTGGCGGTTCACAACATGACATATTCTGAATCCTGTGCCGTTTTCCCGAACCCCACCGGAGGTCTGTTTTCCGTGGAACTGAGTGTCGGCATCCCTGACGGTCAATATCAAATCGCGATATTCGACATCCGGGGACTGGAAGTCTATTCTGCCCTTCAACAATTCACCGTCCGGTCTTGTAATGTGGATATCCATTCGCTCCCACCGGGCATATACCTGCTCACAGTTACCGGCAATCCCGGGCGGTATGTGCAAAAGATCGTCAAATATTGATGGAAGCGTTGAAAAAACGGATCCTTCAATGGACCGGATTTGGACATGCCGGTCATGAACTGGGCCGGATCGCCAGGCTGGTGGCAGAGGGTCAACGCATCTGTCCTGAAGACGGGATCCTGCTGTTTGAACAGGCTGATACCGGTTTGCTCGGGATGTTGGCCGAACTGGTCAGGCGAAAGAAGAATGACAACCAGGTCTATTTTATCCGGAACTTTCATATTGAACCCACCAATGTTTGTGTCAACAAATGCCGGTTCTGCTCCTTCTCGCACCATTTCAGCAAGATCCAGTGGGAACTGACCCCCGGGGAGATCCTGCAGCAGGTTAAGGATCAGCCTGAGGATGCGCGGGAAGTTCATATCACCGGGGCGGTCCATCCGAAGCGTGATATTCATTATTACGGGGATCTGCTTCGCTCGATCCGTTCGCTGAGGCCTTCACTTCATATTAAGGCCTATTCGGCCGTGGAACTGGACTATATGATCCGGAAATCGGGCATGAGTTTTGAAGAGGGGCTGGCTTACCTGAAAGCCTGCGGCCTTGACTCGATCCCGGGCGGTGGTGCGGAGATCTTTGACGAGAAGATCCGGCAGGATATCGCAGGAATGAAATCGAGTTCCGCCGACTGGTTGCTTATCCATGAAACAGCGCACCGCCTGGGCATCTCTTCCAACGCCACCATGCTGTACGGACATGTCGAGACCCGGGCTCACCGGATCGATCATATGGAACGGCTCCGGCAATTGCAGGACCGTACTGGCGGGTTCAACGCGTTCATACCGCTTAAGTTCAGGAACAAGAACCATGAATTGGGAGATATTCCCGAAGTCAGCCTGGTCGAAGACCTGAGGAATTATGCAGTATCCCGTATCTACCTCGATAATTTTCCTCACCTGAAGGCTTACTGGCCTGCAATCGGCAAGAAAAATGCACAGCTGACGCTGGATTTCGGGGTTGATGATCTCGACGGGACCATTAATGATTCCACGAAGATCTACTCACTGGCCGGGGCGGATGATCAAAATCCGGCCATGACATCTGCTGAAATGGAGCAATTTATCAGACAGTCAGGGAGAACTCCTGCGGAACGTGATTCACTGTACCGGCCGATACTTTCCGGCTGATGATCTGCTGGACCCTGGCAGCGATGACTTTTTGATCGTTTCCTTCAAAATCCCGAAAAGGTATCGGATCCAAGACTTCCACCCGCATTTCATGATTCCGGTGGATCATCAGGCCCCCTTTCCGGATCGCCTGCAATGTTCCAAGGACCGCGACGGGAAGGATGGGCGCCCGGGTTTCCAGGGCGATCCTGAAAGCGCCGGTTTTAAACGGTTGAACACGGCCGTCCTTTGAGCGGGTCCCTTCCGGGAAGATCATCACGGAATTGCCCTGTGTGATCGCTTCCTGGCATTTTCCCACCATCCGGTTGATACTGCTCTTTTTCCCTCTTTTCAGGGCGATATACCTGTTCATGGCCATATTCCAGCCAATAAAGGGAAAAAAGAAAAGAGACCATTTCGAAACCCATTTGAAATGAACCATCAGTTTGAACAGGACCAGGATATCCGCACCCGACTGGTGGTTTGAAACGATCACATAAGCCTGGTCCCGGGCTATTTTTTCACGTCCGGTAACCCGGACTTTCCAGAGGGGATTGAGAAATAACACGAGATTGGACCATTGACAGGAAAACATGTGCAATGCTTTCAGGTTCCTGTCAAACGGCAGGGTCGCAAGCCATACCAGGACGGCAAACGGAAAAAGCAGGGCAGATGTCGAGAACATTTCGAACCAGAACCAGGCCGAAGCCGCGATGGTCAGGGATTTATTCATGGTGCTTTACATAATCACGCCATTTGTCAAGCAGAGCGCTGAAATCCGCAGGCAACTCCGAATCAAACCACACCGGCTTGCCGCTTCCCGGGTGGATGAATCCAAGGGATTTTGCATGCAGGGCCTGGCGTGGCATGACCTTGAAGCAGTTTTGTATGAACTGCTTGTATTTTGCGAAGGTAGTGCCTTTCAGGATCACATCCCCGCCGTAGCTCTCGTCGTTGAACAGCGGGTGCCCGATGTATTTCATGTGGGTTCGGATCTGATGGGTGCGGCCTGTTTCCAGTTCGCATTCGATGAGTGTGACATACCCCAGCCGTTCGATCACCCGGTAATGGGTCACAGCATGGCGGCCAGTGTCCAGATCGTCGGCAAAGACTTTCATGACCAGTCGGTTTCTTGGATCACGGCCGATGTTCCCCGTTATGGTCCCGTCGTCTTTTTTTACATTCCCCCACACCAGGGCGATGTATTTCCGATCGATCGTATGGTCGAAGAATTGCTTGGCCAGTTTGGTCTGTGCCAGTTCGTTTTTAGCAAGAAGCAGGATCCCGGAGGTGTCTTTGTCGATCCGGTGACAGAGGGATGCTGTTATGCCGGTTCCCTGGTAATAATAGGCCAGGGCATTCAGCAAGGTCCCGGTAAAGTTGCCATGACCCGGGTGGACGACCATGCCGGCAGGCTTGTTGACCACCAGGATATCGTCATCCTCGTAAACAACATCCATGGGGATCCTTTCGGGATAGATCTCCGTGTCGCGGGGTGGGTAAGCCAGAACGATCGAGATGATATCCCCCGGCCTGACTTTGTAGTTCGGTTTTACAGGCAGGTCATTCACCAGGATATTACCGGCTTTGGCCGCATTCTGGATCCGGTTGCGGGAAGCGTTGGCGATCTTTGCAAAGAGGTACTTGTCGATGCGCAGCATCGCCTGCCCCTGATCCACGGCAAACCTGAAATGTTCGTACATTTCATTCTGCTCGTCAGGGATGTCGGGTCTCTCTTCCATCCTGGTTTCCGGAGGGGAACTAACGGTTGACGATAAAGGTGCACCTGCCGTAAACAGCGCCGTCCCGGCCGGTTATT
>DAIRDK010000108.1:0-8985 GCA_036796175.1 Bacteroidales bacterium
TCCCGGACGGAAAAGGAGAGACCCGTCGGAATTCCGCAAGGGACTGTTGTTTTCGTCAACGGCGATGGTGTCCGTGGACGGTTTCTGTTCCGAGAAGGTGATCTCGAACTGAACGCCAAGACTCTTCTCCAGGTCTGGCCTGACTTTGGTGAACAGGTCGGTGAATTTCGTCCGGTGTTCGGGTGAGATCGTGAAATGGATCCTGGCGATACCCTCAGCGTCTTTGGCATAATGGGCGGCTTCCACGAGATGTTCCTCGGCGGCGGTGCGGCTTCCGCCGGGATAGGAGTGGAAGAGCAGGAGCCCTTTCGGGAGATTTGCATAATTCAGTCCGGTCTCCGAAAGAATGGCCTCAAGGATCGGTTTGTACTGCCCGTCAGCCTTGAACGCCGCGATATCTTTGCCCGTCGCCTTTCCAACGGCTTGATCCAGCTCTCTGTAAAACGCGATCTTCTCGATATTCTGAACCAGCTCATTCACGGTTCCGTCATCCCCATATCCGTCATTGAACTCGAAGAGTTTTTTAAACATTCTGCTGGCGGCTCCCGATGCCGGGACAAATTTAACGATGCGTACCCCGGGCATGCGGTCGTTGAAGAGTTGTTCATAATGAGCGATCTCCTGTGCTCCAAAGGAGAAAATGCCGTCGCCCGGTGTCGCCGGGCGGACAAGAACCGCCCAGGGAAATCCTGTGATAAAGTTGGAGATCTGCCGCTCAATCGTCTCTGCAGGGATGCCCCGCGTGCGTAACTGATCCCGGTCCCGCTGGTCCAACATCGTCATTTTGTGTAATTTTACAGCACAAATATCATAAAAAATGAAACGAGCCTATATCCTCATAGCGTTCTTTTCGGCTGCTCTTGGCCTTTTTGCCCAGGTAGCACCCGGAAAGTACTTTGTTGAATTCACCGATAAAAGCAACAATCCTTACAGTATCGACCGCCCCTGGGAGTTTTTGAGCCAGAGGGCGTTAGACCGGAGAACCGCCCAAGGCATCGCCATTACCGAGACGGACTTGCCGGTCACACCCTCTTATGTCGAAGGAGTTGCCGCGGTGGGTGTCACGCCGGTCATCCGGGTCAAATGGCTGAACGGGATCATCATATCCTGTTCGGATCCCGGCCTCATCGCTGCGATCGAAGCGCTGCCCTATGTTAAGAACGTAGTGAAACATTCAGGCCCTGGTCAGCCAGCGTCAACCGGCGACAAATTCCGGGAGGAGATGGCCCCCCTGACGCCCGTTCATGAGCTTTCTGTATCAAGTTTAAAAAGCACGTTATCATATAATTACGGACAAAGTTACCGTCAGATCGCCATGGTGAACGGGGATAAGCTGCACGAAGAGGGATTTCGCGGACAGGGCATGGTGGTTGCTGTGCTTGATGCCGGCTTCATCGGGGCCGATACCATCCGCGCATTCGACAGCCTCCGCGATAACGGCCAGATCCTTGGAAGTTACAACTTTGTTGATCCCGGGCAGACCGTATATAGTTTCCACCCGCATGGAACCATGGTCTTATCGGTGATGGGGGCGAACCTGCCAGGTGAACTGATCGGAACAGCCCCAAAGGCCGACTACTGGCTTCTTCGTTCCGAAGATGGTGGTTCTGAGTACATTATAGAGGAATACAACTGGGTCGCAGCAGCGGCCTTTGCCGACAGCGTCGGGGTCGACGTGATCAACTCCTCGCTGGGATATACAGAGTTTAATGATTCAACGCAGAATCACACCTGTGCCGACATGGACGGGAACAGTACACCTGTAACGAAGGGTGCCAACCTGGCTGCCCGGAGAGGGATGGTGGTGGTGAACAGCGCGGGCAATTCAGGCGGCAGCCCATGGATGTGCGTAGGGGCTCCGGCCGACGGAACGGATGTATTAGCAATTGCCGCAGTGGATTCCAACGGGACCTATGCCCCCTTCAGCTCCTGGGGCAGGATTGACGGGAGTTATGTGAAGCCCAATGTAGCAGGGCAGGGGGCGATGACTGTCGTGGCCTGGACTGACGGCACGGTTGTTCGGAGCAACGGCACCTCCTTCTCATCGCCGCTGATCGCCGGCATGGTGGCTTCTTTGTGGTCGGCCCGTCCCGGGCTGGCTGCCACAGATGTACGCAGGATGATCGAGCAAAGCGGATCACAATATACCAACCCCGACACCCTCCTTGGGTATGGCATTCCGGATTTCATGCTGATCCTGGGAACCCGGGATGCGGAGAAGCCGTCGCCCGTGACCGTATCCGTTTATCCCAACCCATTCGACGGTCCATTAACCCTGTTGATCTCCTCCGGCCGGAGTATGACGGCAGGAATGAGTTTATGGTCAATGACAGGGGAGAGGGTGTTCTCCTCCGGCCCGCTCAAGGTCATGAAAGGGGAGAACCGGTTCGGAATTTCACTCCCTTCCACTCTCGGAACAGGCCTCTACCTGGTGCAAATTTCCGACCTGAAAGACGGTTTCAGCATAGCCTCCCTGAAGATCCAGAAAAGGTAGAGTTTACAAGTGTAATTACAGATGTAAACAGGGCACTTGCCCTGTTTTTTTTGTCACCACTGAGACACTGAGGCACTGATTATCAAGGTACTTATTTAAAGCTGATCCCGTGTCTCCGTGCTTCCGTGGGTATAAAAATGTAATTAATATTGCACGTTGTTTACAAATGTAATTACAAATGACAACTAATACCAGTTTACATATTAATTTTACATTAATAAGCTATTAACCAATGGTATAATGACTCTATCTCAACCTTTACTTTAATCATTTACAATTTTCACTATTTTAACCCGTAAACTTGATAATTTATTACTTTTGTAATGTGGTAGATCGCATTCTTCAACTCCTCCAGTACCTCGGCATGTCCCCTTCCCGTTTCGCCGACGAGATCGGGGTACAGCGATCCGCGATGTCGCACCTCGTTTCCGGACGGAACAATCCAAGTCTTGAGTTTGTCACCAAAGTCCTTAAACGGTTCCCGGAGATCAATACAGAATGGTTGATCTCAGGCAACGGATCAATGACCAGGCCGGGAGAGACCGGGGAGCCCGGGCCAAGGGAAACGCAGGCGCCGGAGGTGCCATACTTACAGGAACTGCCTTTTGCAGAAGAAATTCCGGCAAAGGAAGAGCCCCCTGCGACATATGATAAGCAGGAAAGCCCAAAGCCGTCAAGGACAAAAAAAGCCCTGGGCGAAAAGTCGGCGGAGCGGATCATTATAGTCTATAATGACCGCACATTCAGGGAATTATTACCGGAAAAGGATTAGCTTCTGTCCAGTTCGGAGAAGAAGAAACCGCATTCGCGCATGGCGTTCTCATCGCTGTCGGAACCGTGTACCGCATTCTCTGTCAGGCTGGTACCATACAATTGCCGGATCGTTCCGGGAGCCGCTTTGGCCGGATCGGTGGCCCCGATATAATTTCGGAAGGCTTCAACGGCATTCTCCTTTTCAAGGATCGCAGCAACGACGGGACCGGATGTCATGAACTCGACGAGCGCAGCATAAAATGGCCGTTCCTTATGCACTTCGTAAAAACGTTCCGCCTGGATCCGGGTGAGCAGGTGCTTCTTCAGGGCAACGATCCTGAATCCGCCTTCGGTGATCTTGGTGAGAATGGGTCCTGTGTAGCCATTGGCGACCGCCGAGGGCTTGATCATGGTAAAGGTTATATTTCCTGACATTCTGTTCTGATTTTCGGCAAAATTGCACCAAAACATGTATTTTTGCAAATATATTCTAAAAATACCCCCTTGGAAAACACAGATTTCGCTAAGATCAGCGAGCTTTTATCGGTTCCACGAAATATCCTGATCACTTCCCATACCAATCCCGACGGCGATGCCATCGGGGCGAGTCTTGCCCTGCACGGTTATCTGAAACAAAAAGGCCACGACGTACGGGTGATGGTTCCCGATCCCTATCCGTCCTTCCTGGCCTGGATGCCGGGTCATGAGGAGATTGCCGTGTTCACCAGGGAGAAAGAGGTGTGTCTGAAATACATCGAAGAGGCCGACGTTCTGTTCAGCGTGGACTACAACAGTCTCGACCGGCTCGGAGGAGCTGCAGAAGCGGCCAAAGCCTCCAGGGCGGTTAAGGTCCTCTTCGATCATCACAAACTCCCGGCACCGCATTTTGATCTTAAGATCTCTGTCGTGGCCGTATCCTCAACCGCCGAACTGGCGTTTGAGTTCATTGCGGCTTCAGGAGATAAAGATTTGATAACAAAAGAGATAGCTGAATGCATCTACGCCGGTATCACAACCGATACGGGTTCTTACAGTTATTCATGCAATTACGTAAGGACGTACGAGATCGTTGCCGAGCTCTTCCGCAAGGGGATCGACGGCGAGCATATTCACAGGCTCGTATACGATACTTATTCTGAAAGCCGATTGAGGCTGCTGGGGTACGCCCTCAGCCAGAAGCTGGTGGTGATCCCTGAATACAATACTGCGTACATTTCCCTTACCAAAGAGGAGCTGGACCGGTTTAACTATGAAGTAGGGGATACTGAAGGCGTGGTGAACTACGCCCTTTCCATCAGCGGCATCAACCTGGCCGCTCTTTTCTCTGAAAGAGATAACGTGATCAGGGCTTCGTTCCGTTCAAAAGGGTCGTTCAAATGTGATGTCCTGGCACGCGAACATTTTGATGGCGGCGGACACGCCAATGCGGCGGGAGCCTACAGCTATGTGTCGATGGAAGAAACCATCGAACGGTTTCGGAACCTTCTTCCAAAATTCAGCGACCAACTCAGGTCAGTGTATTGATTATGCAATCCGTTTCGAAAGCCGTCAAAGTCGCTGCGCTCCTTCTCCTTGCGGGGATCCAGGTCCTGCTTGTTTCCTGCAGGCACGAACCGGGGCCGGTGCGTTCCACATCCAACTTTCGCATGATGGATGATACCCTGATCCGGTATAACCAGGGGGCATCCCGGACGGAAGAGCAGGAGATCCGGGATTTTACGGCCCGGTACGGGTGGGACATGATCGCCACGCCGACAGGGGTCCGGTACCTGGTTTACAAACAGGGGGGCGGTCCTGCTGCCGAACGGGGTAAAATAGCCGTGATCCGGTATGATCTGAAGCTGCTGAGCGGAAAACGGATCTATACCTCCGACTCCCTCGGGCTGAAGGAGTTTCCTGTGGGACATGGGGAAGTGGAGGCGGGCCTTCAGGAAGCGATCCAACTGATGCGGAAGGGCGACCGGGCCAAGGTGATCATCCCGTCACGGCTGGCCTATGGTCTTCTCGGTGACGGAAACCTCATCCCTCCGGGGGCAACCCTCGTCTATGATATCGAACTGGTGGATGTGAAATCATCCCCGGCAACACCCCAAAAACGATCTGACCCATGAGGTGTAAGGTATTCCTTGCAGCCGTGATCCCGGCCACCATCTTGCTCTCGTGTTCCGGCGACCATGCCGGATTCAATAAAGCCGCATCCGGTCTCTATTTCAGGTTCGCAGAACAAAGTGACACCGGGAAACCGGTCATGCCGGGCGACCAGGTGACCGTAAGCCTCCGGATGTACACGAAGGATACCGTGTTCCTGGAAACGGGGCGCGACTCCCTGCTTTCCGACCAGATCATCCTGGAAGAACCGGTCTACCCGGGAGATGTGTACGATGCCCTGATGATGATGAAAACGGGTGACAGCGCCACGTTTATCCTTCGCGGGAATGACCTGTTCCTGACGTTCTTCCGCATGCAGGATCTGCCACCCTATGTGAACGACAGCGCTGATGTGTTTATGGATGTCAGGCTGAAAAGCCGGCTGCCTCAAGCCGAGGTCGATAAAAATCGGGCCGCCATGACCGAGGAAAGCAACCAGATGCTGGAGGCGATGAGACAGTCGGAACCCGCAAGAATCGCTGAATTTCTGGCAGCCGGCCAGCTGAAGGCAACGCCTCGTCCGTCGGGACTGTATTATATAGAGACCCGGCATGGCCATGGCAAGAAAGTGGAAAACGGAAGCGAGGTCACGCTAAATTACGTGGCCAGGCTGATCACCGGGAAAATAATAGAGACCTCCATCAGGGAGGAAGCCATTAAAAGTGGTATCTTTGACTCCCTTTTTGAATACACCCCATTCACCTTTATCATGGGCGACAAATCGACCGTGGCTGGCTGGGAAGAAGGGATCTCGTATATGAGGAAAGGCGGAAAAGCGGTTCTTGTAGTCCCAAGTTCGCTGGCTTACGGGGAGGAAGGCCTTGAGGACCTGGTCCCGCCGTATTCGCCGGTGGTATATGAAATTGAAATTCTTGACGTTAAATAACCTAACCCAAAACAGAGAAATTTGAATAGTATGAAAAAAGTGTTCTTCAATCCGCTGGCCATCCTGGTGATGGTTGCGATCACGTCGCTGGGATGCACCTCGAAGTACCCCGGTTTTGACAAGACCCCGTCGGGCCTCTATTACAAGATCTACAAGGCCGGAACCGACACCGCCAAGCCGCGGACCGGCGATTACATCACCCTTGACATGCGTTATGCCACCGCCAAGGATTCTTTGCTTTTCGACAGCAAAGTGCAGATGAACGGAGAACCCGTCCAGTTCCAGCTTCCCCCGTCGGATTTCCCGGGCGACATTTACGAAGGGATCCGGATGATGAGCAAGGGCGACAGCGCGGCGTTTATCATTTCTGCCGATTCGCTCTTCCGCAAGACGTTCCGTCAGCCTAAACTGCCTCCTTTCATCGACAGCGCCAGCGTAATCAAGTTTTACATTTACCTGAAGGACTGCCAGACCATTCAGCAGTTGATGGACAAGGAAAAAGAACTTCTTTCCAATTACTTAAAGGAAAAGAACATCACTGTGGCCCCGTTGGAATCGGGGTTGTATTATATCGAAACGGCCAAAGGCAGCGGTCCCAAAATCGATACCGGCATGTTCGTAAAAATGCATTTCACGGTGGGGACCATCGACGGCAAGCAGGTTTACTCTACGTATGACCGCGGCGAACCGATGCGCATGGAATACGGTAAACCATTTGACACCCGCGGTTTCGAAGAGGGCATCAGCAAAATGACCAAAGGCACGAAGGCCACCTTGATCGTTCCCTCGGAGATTGGGTTTGGCGCCCAGGGCCGGGGAACTGTCATTCCTCCCTATTCAACCGTGATCTATAATGTGGAAATCGTTGATCTGCAAACCAAAGCCCAGGCAGACAAGGAACAGGCAGATCAGAAAAAAGCAGACGAAATGAAGAAAGCAAATGCCAAGAATGAAGAAGCCTCAAAGCGGGATGCGTACCTGAAGGCGAAAGGCATCACCGTGAAGCCGACCGCCAGTGGCCTTTATTATATTGAGAAGGTGAAAGGCACCGGCGCCAGGGCACTGCCCGGTAAAAAAGTAAAGGTTCACTACACGGGCACGCTCCTCGACGGAACGAAGTTCGATTCCTCCCGCGACCGTAACCAGCCGTTCGAGTTCACACTCGGACAAGGCCAGGTCATCAAGGGATGGGACGAAGGGATCGCCCTGATGAACGTCGGCGGTAAAGCGACCCTCATTATCCCATCCTCTATCGGTTACGGCGAACGCGATATGGGCCAGATCCCGCCCTACAGCACGCTCGTATTCGATGTGGAATTGCTGGAAGTGAAGTAACCCCGCTCTTTTAACAAATAGCCCTGGCACAGTTTCAAACTCTGTCAGGGCTATTTTTTATATATTTCTCCAGCAGCCTGATCTCATCCCTTAATCTTGCAGCCTCCAGGAAGTCAAGTTCCTTGACGGCCTCTTCCATGGACTTCCTGGCGCGGGTGATCATTTTCTGGAGTTTCTCTTTCGGCAGGTATTGTGCAACCGGATCGGCAGCAACTTCGAGGTTTTCCTTTTCGATGTAAGCAGTCGGGCCCTTGCCCCTGGAATCGGCAACGGCTGTCTGCCCCAAAATATCACGGGTGCTTTTGACGATTTGGGTGGGCTTTATGTTGTGCTCGGCGTTGTAAGCAAGCTGCTTCGCCCTGCGCCGGTTGGTCTCATCCATCATCCTGCGCATCGATTCGGTGATCTTGTCGCCGTAAAGGATCACTTTGCTGTTGATGTTGCGGGCTGCGCGTCCTGCCGTTTGCGTGAGCGAACGCTCCGACCGCAGGAATCCCTCCTTGTCGGCATCGAGGATCGCCACCAGCGACACTTCCGGCAGATCGAGCCCCTCACGGAGCAGGTTCACGCCCACGAGGACGTCAAAGGTCCCGAGACGCAGGTCCCTCATGATCTCTACGCGTTCAAGGGTGTCCACGTCCGAGTGGATGTAGCGGCACAGGATGTCTAATTTGGCAAAGTACTTGGTCAGTTCTTCAGCCATGCGCTTGGTCAGGGTCGTTACCAGCACGCGTTCATTGGCTTGTTTCCGCTTGTCGATCTCATCCATCAGGTCGTCGATCTGGTTCTGGCTGGGCCTGACTTCGATCTCCGGATCGGGTAATCCGGTAGGGCGGATGACCTGCTCCACGACGACACCCTCACTCCGTTGCAGTTCATAATCGGCCGGGGTGGCGCTTACATAAAGCGTTTGGCCTACCATGGCTTCGAATTCATCAAATTTCAGCGGGCGGTTATCCAGGGCGGAGGGCAGGCGGAATCCGTATTCCACCAGGTTTTGTTTGCGGGAACGGTCGCCTCCGTACATGGCGCGGATCTGGGGAACCGTGACATGGCTTTCGTCAATGACCATCAAAAAATCATCGGGGAAGTAATCGAGCAGGCAAAAAGACCGTGATCCGGGAGCCCGTCCGTCGAAATAACGCGAATAATTCTCGATCCCCGAGCAGTAACCCAGTTCGCGCATCATCTCGATATCATAGGAAACACGGTCCTCCAGGCGCCTGGCTTCCAGTTCTTTCCCGTTCTCGCGGAACCAGGCGGCCTGGCGGATCATGTCGTCCTGGATCTCCAGCAAAGCCGATTTCATCCGGTCGGCGGAGGTAACGAAAATATTGGCCGGGAAGATGGTCAGCTGGTCATGCCGGCT
>DAIRDK010000109.1:0-8979 GCA_036796175.1 Bacteroidales bacterium
ATCGATGCCCTCCAGTCCACACCCCTGGAGGAACAGGAGTTTCTCCGGCTGTTCTATGCCGACACGCCCTGTTCCCTCGACCTGGTCCAGCTGGTGTATAATGAGACTCAGAAACTTCTGTACCCGATCCTGATGGGCAGTTCACTGCCCGGACTGGAAGGGCAGTTTTTCACAATCAATGGAGAGAGTTATGTCTTCGAAGGACAAGTCTCCGACAGCACCCTTCTGGAAGAGGCCCAAACGCCCCAGGAACGGCTCACGGCCAAGCAGGGCATCACCGAAGATGCCATGCTTTACCTCAATTCACCTTACCAGTGGGGCGGCCGGTCGCCGTTCGGGCTCGACTGTTCCGGGTTCGTTCAGATGGTGTACAAGCTGAAAAAGATCAAGCTGCTGCGCGATGCATCCCAGCAGGCCACCCAGGGTGAAGTGGTGAACCTCCTTGAAGAAGCCGAACCCGGCGACCTGGCATTCTTCGACGACGAGGAGGGGAATATCACCCATGTCGGCATGCTGCTTGACCGCTACCGCATCATCCATGCCTCCGGCCGGGTCCGCATTGATGCCGTCGACCACGAAGGGATCTACGATGAAAAACTGGGAAAGTATACGCATAAGCTGAGGTTGATGAAGAGGATCGTGTAGCCCCACCCCCTGCTGGATGCTGGATGTTGGATGCTGGATGTTGGATGTTGGATGTTGGATGTGTGGGATTGGGGTTTTGAGTTTTGAGTTGAGTTTTGACTTTTGACTTTTGAGTTTTGAGTTCTTATGGTAGTATCTGAAATTATCGCTCAGGCTTTAGTCGACGTTTCAGCAAACGTGGTAGCCTACGTTCCTGGATACGGGGGAAGTGCGGTATACAGGGCCTGTTCGAAGCTGAAGGGGGAGAACGGGTTCATCTCCTACCACGAAGAGGTGGCCTATACGGTGGCTCACGGGGCAGCCGTTACGGGTACGCGTGCCGCCTGCCTGTTCAAGACCCACGGCATCATGAAGGCCGCAAACAGCGTGTCGGACTCACTGCTTTGCGGCGTCACTGCCGGGCTTGTCGTCATCATTTCCGAAGACCACGGCGGGACCCATTCCGACAGCATCATCGAGGCCAAACCGTTCCTGGAAGGGATCGGGATCCCGAATTTCTTCACTGCGGCGGCGACTGTATATGAAGATGTGCACAGGGCCTTTGAAATGTCTGAAGAGACGGGTCTTCCCTACGTGCTGATCCTCGATGCCGAAGAGACAACCAAAGAGGCTGAATTCACGCCATACTACTCTGAAACCAAAATGGCCTATACCCGGAACCCGTTCCGGCACATCCTCTCCCCTCTCTTCAATTCCTTCCAGTATAAATTGTATCAAGCTAAGATGAGAGGCGACGACTGGCGCACCATCCCTGAACCTCCGATGCCCATTGTGCCCCGCGATACGTCTGACAATTGGAAAGCGGCAGTGAGCCTGTACATTCCATTATTTGAGATCGTTAAAAAATACCGCGGTGAAATAACAACCGGGGATACGGGGATATCAAGCCAGTTTGCAGCCGCTCCCTGGAATTGTATAGATATAGTTACATATATGGGAGGGAGTATTCCACTGGCCATGGGTGCGTACCTCTCCGGGCACAAAGACGTATGGGCCATCACCGGGGATTTCTCCTTCCTTTCGGCCGGTCCGTTGGGCCTGATGGAGGCAACACTGCGGAACGTACCTGTGAAGGTCATAATTCTCGACAACGGCAGGGCCAGCACCACCGGGGGGCAGGAGATCGCCGAAGGGACGCTGGATCTTGTTCTGAAGCCTTATATGAAATCTGTTCGCAGAGCGGGATTGAATGATGAAAGATCAATGGATAAAGAGATCAGGGAGATGAAGGATGCGGACGAACTCAGCATCCTGGTGATCGACTGCAAAAGGGGTTGACGTCTTACTGTTTCTTTTTCTTGATTGGAAGCGGTTCGTTGAAGACGTAAGTCAGGCGGAGCGTGATGACGTTGTTGTACTGCTTGCGTTCCCAGGTTTTATCAACCGGGGTGGCAGGCACGGAGAACACCCGCTCGCGGATCGGGATCAGGGAATAGGAAAACCGGCCGTTCAGCCAAAGGCGTTTCCACAGCCGGATCTTGACGTCGGCAAGGACCGACAGGTCGAAGTTCTTATAGGTGGAGGCTGAATCCATCGTCCGCCAGCCGTCGGGAGGATCATTGACCGCATCGTTATGATCTTCCAGTTCCTTGTACCCAACCCGTTGGCCGTAGGAAAAGCCCGCACCGGCCGCGATTATTTTTTTATCGGTGTAATGCACCAGCAGGGGGATCTCCACATAGTCGAGGTTGAGTTTGTACCCGTCGTAGTAGTTTACGGAATCAACCGGGATGCTGTCGGTATACGCAGGATATTCCGACTTCTGCCTGCTGCCCTTCATGGAGAAAAGAAGCTCCATAGTAGCCGACCAGTTCTTTTTCGGTCCGAGCGGGATGATGACCGAAGGTCCACCGTTGAAACCGACTTTCTTGTAACCGTACTCCTCGTCGCCGTCCACCTGCGAGAGGTTCATTCCCGCGCTTAGGGCGCCGTAGATCCACTGGGAATAAGCCGTGTGCGTCATCCCCAGGGTGAGCAGGAAAGCCAGGATAAAGAGTATCTTTTTCATCATATGCATGTAAACGCTCAAACCCCTGTTTTATTTTGAAGGCCTTTCATGGAGAGCTGGATCCGTTTCCGGTCGAGATCGATATCCACCACTTCCACCGTCACCTTCTGGTTCAGTTTCACGACCGTATTCGGGTCTTTCACGAATTTGTCGGCCATGCGGCTGATGTGGACCAGTCCGTCCTGGTGCACGCCGATATCCACGAACGCACCGAATGCCGTGATGTTGGTAATGATTCCGGGAAGCCGCATCCCCGGCCGGAGATCGTTGATGGTGTTGACTTCTTTGGAGAACTCGAACAGCTCGAACTGCTGTCGCGGATCCCTCCCCGGTTTGGCCAGCTCCTGCATGATATCCTGGAGGGTCGGCAAACCGATCCGGGCGTCAGTGAACTCCTCCAGCCGCAGCCTGCCCCGGAGTTCTTCGCTGCTCATCAGGTCGCTTACACTGCAGTTCAGGCGGGCGGCCATCCGGTCGACGACAGGGTAGCTTTCAGGGTGAACAGCACTGCCATCCAGGGGATTTGCGGAATCACGCACCCGCAGGAAGCCTGCAGCCTGCTCGAATGCTTTATCGCCGAACCGGCTGACTCTCTTCAGTTCAAATCTCGAACGGAATGGGCCGTTCTCGTTCCGGTATGTAATGATGTTACGCGCCAGCGACGGGCCCAGGCCCGAGACGTGGGTCAGCAGTTCCTCGCTGGCCGTGTTCACCTCAACACCGACCTGGTTAACGCAACTGACTACAGTATCCTCTAAGCTCTTCTGCAGCGCCTGTTGGTCCACGTCATGCTGGTACTGACCGACGCCGATGGATTTCGGGTCGATCTTGACCAGTTCGGCCAGGGGATCCATCAGGCGCCGCCCGATGGAAACCGCCCCTCTCACGGTCACGTCATAATCGGGAAACTCTTTCCTCGCCACGGCCGAAGCCGAGTAGACCGATGCGCCGCTCTCGTTCACCACCAGGGCGACCAGGTCGCGGTCGAAACGCACCGATTTGATCAGTCGTTCGGTTTCTCGTCCGGCCGTCCCGTTGCCGATCGCGATCGCTTCGATCTTGTATGCATTCACCAGGTTCTGGATCTTGTTGACCGCCTCCTTCACCTCGTTTTGCGGCGGATGCGGATAGATGGTCTCATTGTGAAGGAGTTTACCCTGCCGGTCGAGGCACACGATCTTACAGCCCGTCCGGAATCCCGGGTCGATGGCCAGTACCGTTTTCTTCCCGAGCGGAGGGGCCATCAGCAGCTGGCGTACATTCTCGGTAAAGACACGAATGGCTTCCTCATCGGCTTTCTGCTTGGCGATCTGCCGCATCTCCGTCTCCATGGAAGGAAAGAGCAACCGCTTGCAACTATCCGAAACCGCACTTTTGACCAGGTCTGCAGAGGCATTATCCGCTTTCAGGAAGATCCTGCCGACCATATCGATCGCTTTATCCTCCTCCACTTCCACACTCACCTTCAGGATGGATTCATGTTCTCCGCGCAGGATGGCCAGGATTCGGTGGGACGGGGCTTTCGACAGCAGTTCATGGTGATCGAAATAGATCCGGTAGTTGGCTCCCTCCTCCTCTTTTCCTTTGGCGACTTTGGCTGTGATCAATCCCTCCCGCTGGAACAGGTTACGGACCTTCCGGCGCGTAAATCCGTGCTCGCTCACCCATTCGGCCATGATGTCGCAGGCTCCTTTGATTGCCTCTTCCGCTGTGGCTACGCCTTTCTCCTCATCGATGAATTCCGCCGCACGCGCTTCTACATCATCATATTTCTGCGACATGATGATCTTCGCCAGGGGTTCCAGCCCTTTTTCGCGGGCCATGGAAGCCCTGGTTTTCCGCTTGGGACGGAAGGGCAGATAGACGTCCTCGAGCTCGGCCATCGTTGCGGCTTCCCGCACCGCTTTCTCCAGCTCCGGCGTGAGCTTTTCCTGTTCAGTGAGCGATTTGATGATCGCTTCGCGGCGGGCATCCAGGTCCTTCAGTTGCTGCAGCCGGTCACGGATCATGGCGATCATGACCTCATCCATGCTGCCCGTCATCTCCTTCCGGTACCGGGCAATGAACGGGATGGTGGCCCCGTCTTCCAGGAGCCCGATGGTATTTTTAACGAACGCGGCGGCCACGCCCGTTTCACGCGCGATCCGTTCAACGTATGGTCCTGCTGTCATCGCACCAAAGTTACGGTACCTTTTAACACGATGCTGCCGTTGGTGATAATATCCTGCCCGAGGAAATCCACATGGATGATCCAGACATAGGTATCCGCAGGGCACCGGGTCCGGTTCACCATGCCGTCCCAGCCGGTGTCGATGTTGTCCGTTTCGAAGACCTGTTCTCCCCACCGGTTATAGATCTGCATGTTGTACCTGATGTTGCGGTACAGTCCGATGGCCCGGAACAGGTCATTGATCCCGTCGCCGTTGGGCGTAAAGGCGGTCGGGATGAAATATTCAAAAACCTTTATATATACCGTGTCCTGGTTAACGCAGCAGTTAAAATCTTTTACTTCAACACTCACATCCCCCTGTTCCTTCACCGCGACGACCGAATCCGTCGAGCCGGTCGACCACAGGTATTCCATGTACCCCCCTCCGGGATGCAGGTTGATGGTGGCTCCCTTATACAACAGGATGGTATCTCCAAGCTCCACCGGCGGCAGGGGATGCACCACGACGGTCAGCGTATCGATGAAGCTCTCCCCGTTGAAGAACTCGGTCAGCGTGACCAGGTAGGAGCCTGCAACGGCATAGTAATGGTAGGGACTCAGGTCGGTCGAAGCCTGTCCGTCGCCGAAGCTCCAGTTCACTGAGTCGATGTTGGCCGTATTGGTGATCCGGAAATGGGTTATATCCTTGAAACAACAGCTGTCGTAAGTAAATGCGGGAATATCGAGGAAACTCTGGATCAGGTTGGGCAGGCTGAACAGGCCGTATCTGCCGAGCAGCGGAAAGCGGCTGCCCGGAATATTGTTCAGTCGATTATAATTGCAGTCAGTCCCCGGCCTGGAGGGATTGTAAATGACATCTAAGGAATCATTTTTGACGGTCAGGTTGACCGACCGGGCAATGTAGATCCGGCCGTCAGGACCCAACTGCATGGCCGAAAGGCGGATCCCGGCCACGGAATCGATCGGAACGGGGTTGATCAGCCCCGCGGACAGGTCGAACTGGATGACCCGGGAGGCGTTTGCCGGAGGCCCGTTCCCGTATGTCTGGACCAGGGTGGCATACAGCATCCTGCTGTCGGGAGAGAATTCAATGCCGTAAGGCGAAACATTAGGCACAACGGTGGTATAGCTCACCGGTGAAGAAACGATGCCTGTCTGGGTATTAAAATCAAACAGCTGGATGATATTTTCGCCCTGGATGACCACTGCGAGTTTCCGGCCGTCGGGGGACACTTTCATGTAGCCGTAGGCATTGTCCTGGTTTGTGTACCCGCCTCCGTGGGTCATCCCCGTGCCGGATACGACCGGTTCCCCCAATCCCCAGCGGGTAACCGGATAGGCATAGAACGCGTCCGAATCCCAGGCATGAACGATCACCCAGTAATCCTTTCCGTTGGCATGACGGGTGGCCGTGATCTTCTGGCACACGGCAGGCAGCAGCTGCGAATTGAGGATCTCGGTTGCGTTGCCGAGCCCGCCGTCCAGGTTCATGTTCACGATCGAATAGGTCAGCCCACGGGTGGTATACGTATTATCGGGCATGATGGGGATCACGTCGATGGCAAAGACATAATAGAGGCTGTCGTTGCCCGGATGGGGAATAATGATCGCGGGTTGCGATACATCCCGGCTGCCGGCCAGTCCCGTGGCATTCGACATCAGGCTGAACGAGCGGTTCCAGATCTGCTGTCCGTCGGTGAAGAACAGCAGGTTGCCCAGGCTGTCGCAGATCACGCCGCTGGCTTTGTGAGCGGACATGACATCCTCGTCGGTGAGGGCCACGGCTGTCCCGGAACGGAAATCGATCCCGGCCTTCTCACCGAAATACCACACCTCCTGTTGTTTCTGCGACCTGGGGCAATTGCTCTTTTCAGGCGGCGTATAGATGGAACCCTGCGAAAAAGCGTCAAGAACGAGAAATACGAGTAAAACCAGCGCAGCGTGTCTCATTATCCGGCGGATTGCTATTGGATGACCAGTTTGGATATTCCGGAAAACTCATCGTTCGAGAACCTCACCAGGTAGATCCCCCTGGGGATGTCGGGGAGGATGATCTCCCGTGTTAGATGTTGCTGATCCGGTTTGGCCAGTGCGGTGGAGAAGACTGTCCGGCCGAACAGGTCGGTGACCTGGATCCTGGTTTCCGACCGGGCTCCTTCCAGGGAAACAAAGAACTTTTCGGACGTGGGATTCGGGTAGATCATGAAGAGATGGTCGCCTCCCGGTTCTCCGATCCCTACGCAGGCATCAAACCGGAAGATCACAGAGATTGAGCTCTCTGACTGACACCCGTCGGGGCTCGTCACCCGGACGGTATAATCCTGCACTTCAAACCCCATGCCCGAAGCGGAAGCGGTGATCGTTTGTTCCGTCGACCCGTTGGACCACAGGTACACGCCACCGGGGTTGCCTGCGTTCAGCACCAGGGTGTCGAACACGCAGAGGGTCGTATCCGGCGGCCCCAGGTGGATCTGTGGCTGCGGATAGAGGTAAACCGGGGTGCTCCCGTTCACGGTGTTGAAGCCGTCGTTCACCGAGACCGAATAGGTGGTGTTCACCAGCGGACGGGTCCACGGATTCGCCTCCGACGATGTGAAGCCCGGAGGATCGGAAGTCCATGTATACTGATACCCCAGCGTGTCACCGCCGCCTGCGCTGGCAAAGAGCCTGGCCGAATCGCCGATACAGACCCACGCCGGGGAAGCGCTCGGGTTGACATTCAGCGGTCCGCCGGTCACCACGACAGAAACGGTGGCGTTGTTCGCGCTAACGCAGTTGGTCACCATGTCCGTCACCGTCAGGGTATATACGGTCGTGCTGGTCAGGTTGGCTGTCTGAGGAAACTGTACATTGGGGTTGACCAGCAGGTTGGCCGGCTGCCAGGAGTACATGTAATAATTTGTCCCGCCCGGCACGGTGCCCGAAAGGAAGGTGTACGTTCCATGAGGGATGGTGTCATTTGCACCGGCATTGGCAACGGGAAGCGGTTTTACCGTCACCGTAACGGTATTGGTCGCGGTGTTGAACCCGTCATTGACTTCCACCGTATAGGTTGTCGTTACCGTCGGCTGTACGGAAGGATTCTGGAGGGTCGAAGAAAATCCGTTGGGACCCGTCCATTCGTAGGTATACGTCCCCGCTCCGCCCGAACCGAACGCGCTGAGTTGCGACACCTCCCCGAAACAGATCGAAGAGGGCTCGGCGATGGCATTCACAGCGAGCACGCCCCCGGTCACATTTACGGTCACGGGTTCGGATACCTGGCAGCTGGCCGAGTCATCCGTTGCGGTTACCGTGAAGATCGTGGTGGCAAACAGGTTGACCGTCTGGGGGTCTTTGACATCGGGATCAGTCAGCAGGCCGGCCGGTTCCCAGTGGTATGTGTACGATCCGCATCCGCCGGTGCAGCTGCCGTGCAGGGTGGCGAAGGTCCCGTTGGCGATGCTGGTGTCGTTTCCGGCGCTGGCGATCGGATCATAAACGAAGACTTCCGTAGTGGAGGAATCAATGCTGGTTTGTCCGTTCACCTCGATCGTCAGGTAATAGGTCCCGCTGTTTTCCGGCTGTGCATTGGGGATGGTAGGATTCTGCTGGTTGGAGGTAAACCCGTTCGGCCCGGTCCAGGAATAGGTCGCATTGGCCACGTTCTGGGCGGAAAGGAGGAGCGTCTGGTCGATGCAGATGGGGCTGTTGCTGGTGGCCGCAGGCGGCAAAATGGAACAGTCGGTGGTCCCGGTGCCGCCGGTTTGTTCGAAAATGATGTTACAGGGCTGGTTTGAATAGTTCGTGATGACCAGCATGTAATATTGTCCGGTCTGGGCATTGTTGATATTGACCGTTTCAATGGGCGCGGGAGAATAGCTGCAGTCAACCACTTTATTGCATGTAAGATCGTCGCAGCAATCCTGCGAGGGGAAAGGTCCCCAGCAGCAGAAATCGATATCCTTCGATGGCTCGCTGTGCATGGTGATGATGATGCTGCCCGGATCGTCCACCAGCATGTAATACCAGGCCGGGTTGGGCCTTGTGGTCAGGCAGCTGTAGCACGGTCCCGGCTCGCCGGCGCCTGCGTTCACGCCGGCCGGGAAATTATACAGCGTACCGGTACAGAAGGGGAACGCCATATCGCAGAACTTGTTCTGCCCGGTTCCAGGCT
>DAIRDK010000110.1:0-3492 GCA_036796175.1 Bacteroidales bacterium
AACCCGTGAAGAAAGTGCAGGTGTCCGTCCTGCAAAGGAACATCGAACCCAGCACGGAAACGTTCCAGGATACTTACCTGAAAGCAAGCACATTCCAGGGGCAGAACAAAACCCAGGCAGCATTCGACACGGCGGCGGTGAAAGCCGGCCTCAGCAAACGGAATGCTTCCACCGTCCGTGAAATGGACAATTTTATCCAGGGGCTGCAGAATGCCCGCGAGATCGTCCGCTGGGCCTACGCTGAGAAAACCGCCATCGGCGAAATTTCGCCCGTATTCGACCTGACCGGAAAATATGTGGTGGCGATCCTGAAGGATAAGACCGAAAAAGGGCTTCAGCCGCTCGACAAGATCAAGCCAAGAATCGAGCCTGCCGTCAGGAATGTCAAGAAGATCGAACTCCTGGCCAAACAGATGGAAGAGGTCATGAAACAAACGAAGGACTTCACCGCAATGGCCGCACAGCTCAACACACGGATCGATACGACCATTGTGACCTTCATCTCGATGAACCAGTACCCGATCACGCGTGATGCGGAGGTGGTGGGCAAACTCTTTACGCTCCCCGTCAACACCATCCAGGGTCCGCTACAGGGAACCATGGGCGCTTACCTCGTGATCATCGATGAGACCCAGGAAGCCCCGCCAAAGGATGATTTTACGTATGAACGGTCACAGGCCGTCCAGGCATTCAACGGAAGGGCCACCAACGGGTTGTTCGAGGCCCTGAAGAAATCCGCCGATATCAAGGACAACAGGCTGATGTTCTATTAGGATCAGGATCCTGCATAATAAGTAAGGGTCACCCGGCGGGTGACCCTTACTTATTTCTGCATCATGGCGCGATGATCTATTCGGCGAGTACCAGGACGTTGTTCCCCAACACCTCGATCACGCCTCCGTTAACATCGAAAAACGCCGGTTTTTCTCCTTTGACCACCACTTTCACCTGCCCTTTCCGGAGAACGGAAATCAACGGGGCATGGTTTTCCAGCACTTCAAACGACCCGTCGATGCCGGGTAATTGGACCAGGCTGACATTCTCGCCTGCATAGACGACGGCATCGGGAGTGATGATCTCAAGTTTCATGGTGCGTTCGATTAGTTTTCGGCCAGGATCTTCTTTCCCTTTTCGATCGCCTCTTCGATCGTTCCTACCATATTGAATGCCGATTCGGGATACTGGTCCACTTCGCCGTTCATGATCATGTTAAAGCCCTTGATGGTGTCCTCGATGTTCACGAACACACCCGGGACGCCGGTGAACTGCTCGGCCACATGGAACGGCTGGGAGAGGAAACGCTGAACCCGCCTGGCGCGGTGCACGACCTGCTTGTCCTCGTCCGAAAGCTCATCCATCCCCAGGATGGCGATGATATCCTGCAACTCTTTATAACGCTGAAGGATCATCTTCACGCGCTGAGTGGTGTTGTAATGTTCCTCGCCGACCACTTCGGGCGTGAGGATTCGCGACGTCGAATCCAGCGGGTCAACGGCCGGGTAGATGCCAAGCTCGGAGATCTTCCGGCTGAGCACCGTGGTGGCGTCAAGGTGAGCGAATGTGGTGGCCGGGGCCGGGTCGGTCAGGTCATCGGCAGGCACGTAAACAGCCTGTACCGAGGTGATGGACCCACGCTTGGTGGACGTGATGCGCTCCTGCATCATCCCCATCTCCGTAGCCAGCGTGGGCTGGTAACCTACGGCTGAGGGCATGCGGCCCAACAATGCGGAAACTTCAGAACCAGCCTGGGTGAAACGGAAAATGTTATCAATGAAAAAGAGGATGTCCCGGCCGCCGCTTTCTTCATCGCCGTCGCGGAAATATTCCGCCAGCGTGAGACCGGAAAGGGCGACTCGGGCACGTGCTCCGGGAGGTTCGTTCATCTGCCCGAACACCAGCGTCGCCTGGGAATTCTGCAACTCGTTCATATCCACTTTGGAGAGGTCCCATCCCCCCTTTTCCATATCCTCCAGGAACTCTTTCCCGTATCTGATCACGCCCGATTCGATCATTTCGCGAAGAAGGTCATTGCCTTCCCTCGTACGCTCTCCAACGCCGCCGAAAACCGACATGCCGGAATATTTCTTGGCGATGTTGTTGATGAGCTCCATGATGATGACGGTCTTGCCAACTCCGGCTCCCCCGAACAGGCCGATCTTCCCCCCTTTTGCGTAAGGCTCGATCAGATCGATCACCTTGATGCCGGTGTAAAGCACCTCTTTTTGCGTCGACAGGCTCTCAAATGCCGGCGGCTCGCGGTGGATCGGATAGGTCTTTCTGGCTTCGACCGGCTTCATCCCGTCGATGGATTTCCCGATGACATTGAACAGCCTGCCCCGGATCTCCTCGCCGACCGGCATCGAGATCGGTCCGCCTTTCATGACGACCTCCATCCCCCGGCGAAGGCCGTCGGTGGAATCCATGGCTACGGTCCGTACCGTATTTTCTCCTGTGCCATATTGGCATTCCAGGATGACGGTATCCCCCCGTTCGTTCTTCACTTCAAGGGCATCGTAGATGTTCGGCAGGGTTACGCCTTCATCAAAAACCACATCAATGACAGGTCCGATGATCTGGGAGATCTTGCCGGTGTTTTTCTCTTGCATTGTCAATAGGGAATTTGGATTGCAAAGATAACAATAACTTACAAAAAAATGACTACTTTTGCGGTTCCTAACACCCATATCCCCAATAGATGCATTTCCGCAAAGTCATACAATGCCTTGCGTTAGTATTTATTCTCGTACCTTTTTCATCTTTTACACAGATCAATGAATCCCAGGTCGTCGATACCGTTGAAACGGACCAGGGCCCGGTCATCCTGTACAAGAACTTCTCCTGGGAATACCTGGGTGACGAGCCTGTGATGCTCAGCGCTGAAGAGGATTCCACGGGCCTGATGATGAACGGCTGGAACAACGACCAGATCTTCGGTTTTAACCGCATGTCAGCCGATTCCATCCAGGATACCGTGCTCGTGCTGACCTCGGCTGACCATTCTTTTCGAATGCCTGTTCAGGGCAAATTCCTGAGAGGATTTATGTACACCCACAAGGGGCTCGATATCAGGCTCAATCTGGGTGATACGGTGAGGGCGGCATTCGACGGCGTGGTCAGGTACGCCAAATACAACCGGGGCGGATTCGGCTACCTGGTGATCCTTCGCCATTATAACGGCCTCGAAACCTATTACGCCCACCTGTCGAAGATCAAGGTGAAAGTGAACCAGTGCGTGAAAGCCGGCGACCCGGTCGGACTTGCGGGCTCCACCGGCAGAAGCCGCGGCCCCCACCTGCATTGGGAGATCCGCTACATGGATGTTCCCCTCGACCCGCTCCGGATGGTCGATTATGACAACGGGAAACTGATCTCCTGCAATTTCCCGGTTACCAAACAAGTCTTCTATCCCAACGACTACGATGTCAATGCCGTGTACCACAAGATCCGAAGCGGTGATACGCTGGGAGCACTCGCACGCAAATACCACACGTC
>DAIRDK010000110.1:3592-8873 GCA_036796175.1 Bacteroidales bacterium
GTCAGGAGTCAGGAAGTCAGGAGTCAGGAGTAGGATGCCCGGATTTAGCAAAAAATTTCTTCTGGAAAATTACAAGTGTCAGGACACCGATCGTGATCGAAGAGTCGGCTACATTGAACACAGGCCTGAAGAAGATAAAGTCTTCGCCTCCGAATAAAGGCACCCAGGAGGGGTAGTACCCGCTAACAATTGGGAAATAAAACATATCCACCACTTTCCCGTGGAGGAACGGGGCGTACCCGCCGCCCGGGGGAAAGAACGTGGCCACCTGGTTGAATGTGCTGTCGTTGAATATCATTCCGTAGAAGGCACTGTCGATGATATTCCCCGTTGCCCCGGCGATGATCAGGGAGAGGCAGACAACCAGACCGGTTTTCACCGGTTTCCGGGTGATCCGGTAAAGCCACCAGGTAAGCAGGATGACCGCGACGATGCGGAAGAGGCTAAGAATGAGCTTCCCCTGGTTCCCGCCCAGTCTCATGCCAAAGGCCATCCCCTCATTCTCCGTAAAATGGATCAGGAACCAATGCCCGAAAACCGGGGTGCTTTCACCCAGGAACATGTGTGTTTTGATCCAAAGCTTCACGGCCTGATCGGCAATCAGGATCAGGACGATGATGATAAACGCTTTTTTCAAGACAGGTTGTTGGTGAATGGCCGGCTATTCGTTGACAGGTTCGCCCGTTGGCTTCGGGGCCGGGGGAACCTGGTTACGTTTGGCTTCAATGCTCAGGGTAGCATGAGGAACGATACGGAGACGATCCTTTGGAATCAGCTTCCCGGTCGCCCGGCAGATCCCGTAAGACTTGTTCTCGATCCGGACCAGCGCGTTCTCCAGCGACTTGATGAATTTCTCCTGTCGGGCGGCGAACTTGCTGTTCTCTTCCTTTGAGAATACCTGGTAGCCTTCTTCAAGGACCTTGAAGGTCGGTGAAGTATCCGTGGTATCATGCTCGTTGCTGATCGTGTAGGATTCAGTCAGCAATTTCAGGTCATTGCGGGCTTTTTCAAGCTTCTGCATGATGATGTCGCGGAATTCCTCCAGCTCTTCATCCGTGTATCTGGTTTTTTCCTTGTCCGGTGCTGCTGCTTTCTTCATGGCTCTGGTTTTAAGATCACGTGTTTGGTTTGCGGCCGATCCTTCTTAAAAAGAAATAACGACAGAAAGGTCATTTCATGCCGTCAATATCCTGGGTAATCTTACGGATTGAAATATTCGTCGTTATTGTGTCTGTAAGATCGACCGAAACTTTTTCTATAGATCCGATCTTTTCTACTAGATTAAATTCCTCTGCTAAAATTTCGCTGCAAATATAGGAAATATTCCTGTTCACAGCCTCATTTATTTCCTGATGGGCTTCTATTTCAACGCTGATCTTGTCGGTAACGTCGAAATTGCGGTCTTTGCGAAGATTCTGGATCCGGTTGATGACTTCCCGGGCGATCCCCTCCTGCCACAACTCCGGAGTGATCGTAACGTCCAGCGCAACGGAGAGTGCCCCGTTTCCGGCGACATGCCAGCCCGGGATATCCTCCGACTGGATCTCCACATCATCGGAAAGGACCTCTGCCTGCTGTCCACCGATCGTGAGCAGGATCTTCCCCTCCTTTTCCAGGGTGTGAATGGAATCCTGGTCCATGGTGCCCAGCGCTTCTGCAAGGGGTTTCATCAGTTTGCCGTAACGCGGTCCCAGTTTCTTGAAGTCGGGTTTCAGCCGCTTGACCAGGATCCCGGCAGTGTCCGTGATGTATTCCAGGTCTTTTACGTTGACCTCCGACAGGATCAGACTTTTAACCGACTCGACCTGGGTTTTCAGGTGTTCGGAAAGCAACGGGATCAGCACCCGGTTGAGCGGCTGCCGCACCCGGATGTTCAATTTCTTCCGAATCGACAGGACCAGCGACGAGATATTTTGCGCCAGCTCCATCCGCTCTTCCAGATCCTTGTTGATCAGCGAATCGTCGGCTTCGGGGAAGGGCGCCAGGTGTACCGAATCTGCCTGGCTCCGGCCGGTTGCCTGGTTCAGGTCCAGGAACAGGCGTTCGGCGAAGAACGGCGCGATCGGGGCCATCAGCTTCGCGATCACCTCCAGGCACCGGTACAGCGTCTGGTAGGCCGAGATTTTGTCGTCGGTATAATCCCCTTTCCAGAACCTGCGGCGGCTCAGGCGAACATACCAGTTGCTCAGGTGCTCGTCAACGAAATCGGAGATGGCCCGTCCGGCTTTCGTGGGTTCGTAGTCGTTGTAACTATCGTCAACCACCCGGATCAGAGAGTTCAGCTCCGACAGGATCCAGCGGTCGATCTCAGGCCGGCTCTCGACCGGGACCTCTTTCTCCCTGTACCTGAACTTGTCGATGTTCGCGTAAAGGGCAAAGAATGCATACGTGTTGTACAGGGTTCCGAAAAACTTCCGTTGGATCTCCGTTATCCCGTCAATGTCGAACTTCAGGTTATCCCAGGGCTGGGAATTGGTGATCATGTACCAGCGGGTGGCGTCAGGCCCGTATTTCCGGATGGTTTCGAACGGATCCACGGCGTTGCCGAGCCGCTTCGACATCTTATTGCCGCTCTTGTCCAGGACGAGGCCGTTGGAAACGCATGTCCGGTAAGATACTGAGTCGAACAGCATGACCGCGATCGCATGCAGGGTGAAGAACCACCCCCGTGTCTGGTCTACCCCTTCTGCAATAAAATCAGCAGGGAAGTAAGATTCCAGCGCTTTGTCCGGATTGAACGGATAATGATACTGGGCATAGGGCATAGCGCCTGAATCGAACCACACGTCGATCAGGTCGGGCTCGCGCCGCATCGGCTTCCCTGACGGGGAAGCCAGCACGATGTCGTCAACGAACGGACGGTGCAGATCGAATTTTCCGTAATTTTCTTTGGACAGGTCTCCGGGATTGAACTCTTCCAGCGGGTTGTGCTGCATGATGCCGGCTTCGACAGCTTTAATCACCTCGTTATGAAGCTGTTCCACCGATCCGATGCAGATCTCCTCAATCCCGTCTTCGGTTCTCCAGATCGGAAGGGGGGTTCCCCAGAACCGGGAGCGGGAGAGATTCCAGTCGACCAGGTTCTCCAGCCAGTTTCCGAACCGTCCGATACCTGTGGATTCGGGTTTCCAGTTGATCGTGTTGTTGAGTTCGATCATCTGCTCACGGTAGGCTGTGGTGCGGATAAACCAGGAATCCAGCGGATAATAGAGGATCGGTTTGTCGGTCCTCCAGCAGTGGGGGTAGGAATGCTCGTACTTTTCGCTTCGGAATGCCTTGTTCTCGTGCTTCAGCTTGACGATGAGATCAACGTCAACCGGTGTATCCTTCGCATGATCGAAATCCGGGTCATATTCAGGCTTGACAAAACGTCCTGCAAATTCCCCCATTTCATCCGTGAACCGGCCGTTCTTGTCAACCAGTGTGAGTGTTCCGAGATCGTACTGCTTGCCGACCCGGAAGTCATCGGCCCCGAAACTCGGGGCGATATGAACGATGCCCGTGCCGTCGCCGGTCGTCACAAAGTCACCCAACACCACGCGGAACGGATCGCCCTCCTCCGGTTGTGCATAGGGAAGCAGCTGTTCAAACCGGATTCCTTCCAGTTTCACTCCAGCATACTCCCCGGCCAGCCTGAACGGGATATTCTTGTCCCCAGGCTTGTACTCCTCCAGGTAGAGCTGTTCATTCTTTTCCGGGAAATAGTGGTGCAGCAGGTCCTTGGCGAGGATTACGGTCTGCGGCTTGTGCGTGTATGGATTGTAGGTTTTAACGAGCACATAATGAATGTCATGACCGACCGCAAGCCCGGTATTCGACGGAAGGGTCCAGGGAGTGGTCGTCCAGGCCAGGATGTAGAGCTCTCCGAACAGATCCCTGAACAAAAACTCGGATTGTTCGTTGCGCAGCACCTTGAACTGCGCCACCACCGTGTTGTCCTTGACCATCTTGTAACATCCCGGCTGGTTCAGTTCATGGGTGCTGAGGCCGGTACCTGCCGCGGGCGAATAGGGCTGGATCGTATATCCCTTGTATAAAAGCCCTTTTTCGTATAGTTTTGAGAGCAGGTGCCAGACCGATTCGATGTATTTGTTGTCAAAGGTGATGTAGGGATCATCCAGGTTGAGCCAGTAACCCATCATCACGGTCAGATCGTCCCACAGATCTTTGTACTTCATGACTTCCGTGCGGCACTCCTGGTTATACTCTTCAACGGAAATAACCTTCCCGATGTCGTCCTTGGTGATGCCCAGTTTCTTTTCAACGCCGATCTCGACCGGCAGGCCGTGGGTATCCCATCCGGCTTTGCGATCGACATAAAAGCCTTTCATGGTCTTATACCGGCAGAAGATATCTTTGATCGCCCGGGCCATCACGTGGTGGATGCCGGGAATTCCGTTGGCTGAAGGGGGCCCTTCGTAGAAAATGTAAGGCGGCCGGCCTTTGCTCTCTGCCAGGCTCTTTTCGAAGACACTGTGTTGTTGCCAGTATGCACGGATCTCATCCCCGATCCGGGTCAGGTCCAGTTGCTTGTATTCCGGGTAGCGTTTCATCCGAAGTGCGTCAAACAGTTTGATCCGCTTGCTGTTGCGGTCAGAAAAAGCCTGCAAAGTTACATTTTTCCCTGGAATTTTCAATATATTTGTCACTACCCAAAACCAACCAAACCAAATCTTATGAAGAAGATCATCCTCTTTGCCGGGTTGCTGGCCCTGGTGGTATCCTGCAACCAGCCGAAGCAAAACACGGGAACTTCCGCCCCCATGGCTTTCGAAAATGCCGATTCAGCGATGAAAGACGGGCTGTTCATCCACCTGAGCCACGGGTACGACGATGTCGACCGCGCTTCCATGGCCCTCTCCCTGGCTGTCAAGATGGCCGATTCAGTGGACGTGATCGTGTTCTGCGATCTCGAAGCCGTGACCCTGCTGACGAAAGATGCAAAACACCCGGCTATGACGACCGACCATTACATGTGTCCCAAAGATGCGCTGGATGAACTCCGTAAAATGGGAGTGACCATCATGGCCTGCCCCATGTGCATGAAGAATAAAAACATCAAGCCTGAAGACCTGGCCAACGGGGTGACTGTCGCCGCCAGGGACAAGTTCTTCAGCTTCACGAAAGGCAGGATCCTGACTCTCGACTATTGATCCGCCTTATTGTTTCAGCAGTTTGAATGCATGCGCCCATTGGTTCTTCAGGAACCCGGGGATGCACCAGAGGATGCACAGCGGCTCAATGGCCCGCGCCGCTTCCGACATGCCCATGTCTTCGGTTT
>DAIRDK010000111.1:0-8870 GCA_036796175.1 Bacteroidales bacterium
TGCGATCCGGTCGGTCCGGCATGCGGAACCGGTTTTGATGAGGCCGGTGTTCAAGGCCACGGCCAGGTCGGCGATGGTCGTATCTTCCGTTTCACCTGAACGATGGCTGATCACCGCAGTGTAACTGTTGCGGTAGGCCAGGTTTACGGCCGCGATCGTTTCCGTGAGTGTGCCGATCTGATTCACCTTGACCAGGATCGAGTTGGCAACTCCCTTCCTGATCCCCGTTCCCAGCCTTTCCACGTTGGTCACGAACAGGTCGTCACCCACCAGCTGGATCTTGCTTCCCAGTTCCTTCGTCATGAGTTTCCATCCGTTCCAGTCGTCTTCGGCCATTCCGTCCTCGATGGAGATAATGGGATAGCGGCTGGCCCAGTCCTTCCAGAAGCTGACCATTTCGGCCGGGGTTAGCTTATCGCCGGTGGATTTCTTCAGATGGTAAACATTCTCTTCCGGGATATAATACTCAGAAGAAGCGGGATCAAGGGCCAGGCAGATATCCTCGCCAGGCTTGTAGCCAGCCTGTTCTATCGCCTTGAGGATCACCACGAGGGCCTCTTCGTTGGATTTCAGGTTAGGCGCAAACCCTCCTTCGTCTCCGACATTGGTGGAGTACTTTCCTTTTTTCAGAACCGCTTTCAGGTTATGAAACACTTCGGCGCCCATCCGGATCGCTTCCGCGAATGATGCAGCCCCGACGGGCATGATCATGAATTCCTGGAAATCGATCGAATTATCGGCATGGGATCCCCCGTTGATGATATTCATCATCGGAACGGGCAGGGTGTTTGCCGAAACGCCGCCGATGTACCGGTAAAGCTGCTGCCCGGTGACCTGCGCAGCGGCATTGGCGACGGCCAGAGAAACTCCCAAAATCGCATTCGCTCCAAGCTTCGATTTGTTTGGCGTCCCGTCGAGCTCGATCATGCGCTGGTCGATCTCGTTCTGATCGGTAACATACATGCCCTGGATCTCCTCGGCGATCACCTTGTTCACATTCTGGACTGCCTGGAGAACCCCTTTCCCCATGTAAAATTTCTTATCGTTATCACGAAGTTCAACAGCCTCGTGAATCCCGGTGCTGGCACCGGAAGGAATGGCTGCCCGGCCAAGGGCGCCGTTATCGGTGATGACATCTACCTCGATCGTCGGATTGCCCCTGGAATCCAGGATCTGGCGTGCATGGATGTTCAGGATTGTGCTCATCTTATTTTTGTTCTTCTTCAGGTTCTGCCTCCGGTGTTTCCGGGGTTTCAGATACCGGGGCCTTGGCTTCCGGGGCCTTGGCTTCCGGTTCCCTGGTCACCTTTTTCTTGGTGGCGCCGGCTCTTCTCCTGCGGGTGGTCTTTGCCTTCTCTTCACGGGGAGCAAGCATGGCTTCATTGTAATCGACCAACTCGATGATGCACATGTCTGCATTATCACCGCTTCTGTACCCGGTTTTCAGGATGCGTGTATACCCGCCCGGGCGTTCTGCGATCTTTTTGGAGACTTCGCGGAATAATTCGGTCACCGCCAGTTTGTTCTGAAGGTAGCTGAAAACAACCCTCCGGGACTGGGTGGAATCGTCCTTTGAACGGGTGATCAGCGGTTCGATATAGGTACGCAAAACTTTGGCTTTGGCCACAGTGGTCGTGATTCTTTTATGAAGGATCAACGAGGCAGCCATATTGGAAAGCATGGCTTTGCGGTGGGAACTGGTTCTGCCTAAGTGATTGATTTTCTTCTGATGTCTCATCTCAATTAATCCTTATCTAATTTATACTTCGCAGTATTCATTCCGAATTCCATTCCTTTGGATTTCACAAGCTCTTCCAGCTCGGTGAGGGACTTCTTCCCGAAGTTCCGGAATTTCAGAAGGTCATTTTTATTAAATGCAACCAGGTCGCCCAGCGTTTCCACGTCGGCGGCCTTCAGGCAGTTAAGCGCCCTGACCGACAGATCCAGATCGACCAGCTTGGTCTTCAGCAACTGCCTGATGTGAAGTGAGGTCTCGTCAAATTCCTCATTCACGGTCTTCTCTGCTGCATCCAGGGTGATCTTCTCGTCAGAGAAGAGCATGAAGTGATGGATCAGGATGCGGGCTGCTTCTTTCAGGGCGTTCTTCGGGTGGATGGACCCGTCGGTGGTCACTTCCATGACCAGTTTTTCATAGTCGGTCTTCTGTTCCACGCGGTAATTCTCGATGGTAAACGTGACGTTCCGGATGGGCGTGTGCACCGAATCGATAGCCAGCCGGCCCAGGCTCGTGCTGAGGGATTTGTTCTCCTCTGCAGGCACATAGCCGCGGCCTTTGTCGATGGAAAGCTCCATGGAGAGTTTTACGTTCGACTCCATATGGCAGATCATCAGTTCAGGATTCAGGACCTGGAAGACGGAGAGGAATTTATTGATGTCGCCGGCTTTGAACTCCTTCTGGTGGGCGATGATCACCGTCACTTTTTCGGAGTTCTCACTCTCGATCAACCGTTTGAAACGGATCTGTTTCAGGTTGAGGATGATCTCGGTGACGTCTTCGATCACCCCTTTGATGGTAGAAAACTCCTGGTCCACCCCTTCGATCTTCACCGAGGTGATCGCGAAGCCTTCGAGGGAAGAGAGCAGGATCCTTCGCAGCGCATTCCCGATGGTCACGCCGAACCCGGGTTCAAGCGGACGAAATTCGAAAATACCGCGGCAGTCATCGGATTCTACCATGATGACCTTGTCAGGTTTCTGGAACGGTAATATAGCCATAGCTGCCAGTTTGAAAAGTTATAAACGTGTTTAAATCTTTATTTCGAATACAATTCGACGATGTACTGTTCCCTGATGTTTTCGGGGATCTGGTCACGCTCCGGATAGTTCATGAACTTGCCGGCGAGCAGGTTGCTGTCCCACTCCAGCCAGGCGAACTGGTTGGACCGTGAAGCCAGGGAATTGGTGATCACTTCGAGCGACTTTGAACGTTCACGCACCGACACGATGTCGCCGGGTTTCAGTTCGAAGCTGGGGATGTTCACCACCTTGCCGTTCACGTTGATGTGCCGGTGGCCGATCAGCTGACGGGCACCATCGCGTGAAGGTGCAATGCCGAGGCGGAACACTACGTTATCGAGGCGCGCTTCGATGAGCTGGAGCAGCACTTCGCCTGTTTTTCCGCCCTTGCGGGAGGCCTTCAGGAAGGTGTTCTTGAACTGCCTTTCAAGGATTCCATAGGTGTACTTCGCCTTCTGCTTTTCCATGAGCTGGGTGCCGTATTCCGATGCCTTGTTGCGGCGCTTGTTCTGCCCGTGCATGCCGGGAGGATAGTTCTTTTTTTCGTAGTACTTGTCAGGACCGTAGATGGGATCCTTGAATTTTCTTGCGATCTTGGATTTTGGACCAATGTATCTTGCCATATTCTGTTCTGTTTTCCCGGTTATTAAACTCTGCGGCGTTTCGGAGGCCTGCAGCCGTTGTGAGGCAGGGGGGTGATATCGACGATCTCCGTCACCTCGATCCCGCTGGCGTGCAATGTGCGGATCGCGGATTCACGACCGGCACCGGGGCCCTTGATGTACACCTTGACTTTCCTTAATCCTGCATCGTAGGCCACTTTCGAAGCATCCTGGGCGGCCATCTGGGCAGCATACGGGGTGTTCTTTTTAGACCCTTTAAATCCCATCTTGCCGGCTGATGACCAGGCGACCACCTGCCCGGCATTGTTGGTCAGGGTGACGATCAGGTTGTTGAACGAGGCATTGACATATGCCCTGCCGATCGCATCTACCTTGACGACCCTTTTCTTTGAACTTTTCTCAGTTTTTGCCATGTTACGATATAACTAAGGTTTAACCTTTGGTTGCCTTTTTCTTGTTCGCAACCGTCTTTTTCCTTCCCTTCCTGGTGCGCGCATTGTTCTTGGTGCTCTGACCCCGGACAGGCAATCCGGCACGATGACGGATGCCCCTGTAACAGCCGATATCCATCAACCGTTTGATGTTCATCTGGGTCTCCGACCGAAGGGCGCCTTCCACCTTCAGGTTCTCGTTGATCACCGCACGGATCCGGTTCTGCTCGTCGTCAGTCCAGTCCTGAACCTTTTTGTTCCAGTCTACTTCTGCCTTGGTGAGGATCTTTTGGGCAGTGCTCCTGCCGATCCCGTAGATGTATGTTAACCCGATCTCGCCTCTTTTCTGTTTAGGTAAATCAATACCTGCAATTCTGGCCATATGAAACGATTTGTTTAATTGTTATTAACCTTGTCTTTGTTTGAACTTCGGATTCTTCTTGTTGATTACATACAGCTTTCCCTTCCTGCGTACGATCTTGCAGTCTGCAGAACGCTTCTTGATGGATGCTCTGACTTTCATTTTATTCTGGATTTACTATTGATATCTGAATGTTATTCTTCCTTTCGTCAAATCATATGGTGACATTTCGATCTTGACCCTGTCCCCGGGGAGGATCTTGATGTAATGCATCCGCATTTTCCCGGAAATGTGGGCCGTGATCACGTGGCCGTTCTCCAGTTCAACGCGGAACATGGCATTGCCCAACGATTCGATGACAGTGCCATCCTGCTGGATTGACGATTGCTTTGTCATGTTTATATGGTTTTATTACCCAATACCTCTTCAACATAGCTGAAGGTTGACGACACATCGGCCTGTCCCCTGACGATCGCCACTGTGAGCTCGAAGTGCGCCGACGGCATCCGGTCGGCGGTGCGGATGGTCCAGCCGTCATTGGACTGCACCACGTTCTTCGTTCCCAGGTTGATCATCGGTTCAATACAGATCGTCATCCCCTCCTGCAGTTTCATTCCGGAACCCCTTCTCCCGAAATTCGGGATATCGGGTTTCTCATGCAACTGCTTGCCAATCCCATGCCCAACAAGTTCCCTAACGACCGAGTACCCGAACGATTCCACGTATTCCTGGACCGTGGCGCTGATGTCGCCGACCCGTTTGCCGGGCACGGCCACTTCCACTGCTTTCAGAAGCGATTCCCGCGTCCTTTTCAGGAGTTGGGTCACTTCCGGGGTGATCTCCCCGACAGCGAAGGTGTACGCCGAATCTCCGTAGAACCCGTTCTTCAGGCAACCACAGTCGATCGAAACAATATCACCATGTTTAAGAACTCTCTCTCCGGGTATCCCGTGCACCACCTCTTCGTTGACTGACACGCAAAGCGTGCCCGGGAATCCCCTGTAACCTTTGAAACCGGGCACCGCCCCCTGGGACAGGATAACCTGTTCAGCTATCCTGTCGAGTGTGATCGTCTTTACACCCGGTTCTATATGTTTTGCGACTTCTGCGAGCGTTTTGCTTACGATGATCGCATTTTCTCTCAGTATTTCAATTTCGTCGGCCGATTTCAGAACTATCTTCACGATGAACCAAATTAGCCGGCCATGCTGAAGGACGAGCGCCCCTTGATCCTCCCGGATTTGGTTAGCCCGTCGTAATGACGCATCAGCAGATAACTTTCAATTTGCTGCAACGTATCCAAAACGACCCCAACCAGGATGAGCAGCGATGTGCCTCCGTAAAAGGCGGCAAACTGGTTGGTTACCCCGACCATCCTGACCAGGGCCGGCATGATCGCCACGAAGCCGAGGAAGATGGATCCGGGAAGGATGATCCTGGACATGATCGTATCAATGAATTCGGCTGTCTTCTTGCCCGGCTTGACCCCCGGGATGAACCCGCCGTTCTTCTTCATATCTTCCGCCATCTGGCTGGGATTGATCGTGATCGCCGTGTAGAAATACGTGAAGAAGATGATCAGGATCATAAAGGTAAAGTTGTACCAGAAGCTGTTGTAATCGGTAAACACCCGGGCAAAGCCGGTCAGCGTGTCACTGCTTGCGAATCCTGCGATGGTCAGAGGCAGGAACATGATGGCCTGGGCAAAGATGATGGGCATGACCCCTGCCGCGTTCACTTTAAGCGGGATGTACTGGCGCACGCCGCCGTATTGTTTGTTCCCGACAATGCGTTTCGCGTACTGGACCGGGATCCTGCGCGTTCCCTGGACAAGCAGGATGGTGACCAGGATCACGATGACCAGCAAGGCCAGCTCAACCACGAAGAAGACCAGGCCGCCGCCTTTCTGTTCCATGCGGGATACAAGTTCCGAGAACAGGGCGAAAGGAAGCCGGGCTACGATCCCGATCATGATGATGAGGGAGATCCCGTTGCCGAGGCCCTTGTCGGTGATCTTTTCACCCAGCCACATGATGAACATCGAACCTGCCGTCAGGATGATCAGCGAGGAGATCCCGAAGAACGAAAAGATCGAATGGCTCGTTATGTTCGGATCAAATGGTGCAATGGCTTCGGGTGGAAGCTGTGATACCAGGTTGGCGATATACGCGGGAGACTGGAAGATCAGGATCACGACCGTGAGGTACCGGGTGATCTGGTTGATCTTTTTCCTGCCGCTCTCGCCCTCTTTCTGAAGTTTTGCGAAATAAGGGATGGCCAGGGCCAGCAGCTGCATCACGATCGAGGCGGAGATATAAGGCATGATCCCGAGTGCAAAAATGGAGGCGTTGGCAAAGGCGCCGCCCGAGAACATGTTCAGCAGTCCGAGAAGCCCCGCGCTGCTCTGGTTCTGAAGATTGGCCAGCATCGAGGGATCAACGCCGGGGAGTACAACATACGAACCCAGCCTGTAGATCAGCAGGATACCCAGCGTATAGAGGATCCTTTTGCGAAGGTCCTCGATCTTCCAGATATTCCGCAGGGTTTGAATAAGCTTTTTCATTCAGCAGGAATTAAATAGTGTTTGCAATACCACCGAGGTCTTCGATAGCTTTCTTAGCTGTTGCAGAGAATGCGTGGGCGGTCACTTCCAGTTTGGCTTTCAGTTCGCCGCGGCCGAGGATCTTCACCAGGTCGGTCTTCGAAACGAACCCGCTTTTCACCAACACCTCACGGCTGATGACCGTGATTCCGTCACGGTCGGCAATGCGCTGCAGGACATCCAGGTTGATCCCCTTGTATTCAACGCGGTTGAAATTCCTGAAACCGAATTTCGGAACCCGTCTGGCCAAGGGCATCTGGCCGCCTTCATATCCTACTTTCTTTGAATACCCGGAACGGGATTTTGCTCCTTTGTGTCCGCGTGCGGAGGTACCGCCTTTACCGGAACCTTGTCCGCGTCCTACCCTCTTGGATCGTTTGGTTGAGCCCTTCGCCGGTTTCAGATTGCTTAAATCCATTGTTTTGTATTTTATCTTGATTGAAAGAAAAAGTTGATCTCGTTAAACCTCTTCAGTCACGACCAGGTGTTTTACCTTGTTGATCATGCCGAGGATCTGCGGGGTGGCATCGTGTTCCACGGTATGGCGGATACGTTTCAGCCCCAGTGCCTCCAGCGTCCGTTTCTGCCTGAGGGGCATCCCGATGCCGCTGCGGGTTTGGGTTATCTTCACTCTTTTCATGGTATCGGAGATTCTGTTGATTGCTATTAACCATTAAATACCTTGTTCATATCCACACCCCTGAGCTGAGCGACCGTATAGGGATCGCGCATCCGGGCCAGGGCATCGATGGTGGCTTTCACCACGCTGTGCGGATTGGAACTGCCTTTCGACTTGGCCAGTACATCCTTCACGCCCACGCTTTCCAGGACAGCACGCATGGCACCGCCGGCGATAACGCCTGTACCGGGAGCCGCCGGCTTGAGGAATACCAGCGCTCCGCTGTATTTGCCGAGCTGTTCGTGGGGGATTGTTCCTTTCAGGACGGGAACCTTGATCAGGTTTTTCTTGGCATCGTCGATCCCTTTGGCGATCGCGGCAGTGACTTCCTTGGCCTTGCCAAGCCCGTATCCAACCACCCCGTTTTCGTTACCGACCACGACGATGGCTGAGAAACTGAAGGTACGGCCGCCCTTGGTGACTTTGGTCACGCGCTGGATGCTGACCAGGCGGTCTTTGAATTCGATCTCGCTCGATTTTACTCTCTTTACGTTTACGTTTGCCATATCTGATTAGAATTTAAGGCCGCCTTCCCTGGCAGCGTCAGCCAGAGATTTAACCCTTCCGTGATACAAATAACCGCCTCTGTCGAACACAACCTGGCTGATGCCGGCATCGGCTGCTTTCTGCGCGATCAGTTTGCCGACCAGCTTGGCCTGTTCCGTTTTTGTCACTTTCTGCCCGGCTACCTCTTTCTCCATCGAGGAGGCGGCCACCAGGGTCTTCCCGGCAAGGTCATCGATCAGCTGAACATAGATCGCCTTGCTGCTTCTGAATACGGTCATACGAGGCCTTTCGGCGGTGCCGGAAACAATCTTCCGGATCCGGTGCCTGATCCTTTGCCGTCTTAATTCGGTTCTATTTCTGTAAGCCATTCTTCCAGTTATTTTACGAATGAATGATGATATTACTGCCCGGCAGCTGATTTACCGGCTTTCTTCTTGATCTCTTCTCCGGCGAAGCGGATCCCCTTGCCCTTGTAAGGCTCCGGTTTCCTCAGCGAACGGATCTTGGCAGCCACCTGTCCCAGGAGCTGCCGGTCGCTGGACTTCAGGATGATGGTATTGTTCTTACCCTTTTCGGCCGTGGTCTGGACCGAGATCTCCTTCGGCAACTCGATGACGATATTGTGGGAGTACCCGAGCGCAAGCTCGAGCAACTGCCCGTTGGACGTGGCTTTGTAACCGACGCCGACCAGTTCCTGAACGATCGTGAATCCTTCGGAGACTCCTTTGACCATATTATTGATCAGTGCACGGTAGAGGCCGTGCTTTGAACGCTCATCCCGCTCATTGCCGTTGCGTTCCACAAGCAGTTCGTTTCCTTCCACGCGGATCCTGATCCTGGGATCCACCTGCTGCGTGAGTTCCCCGAGTTTCCCCTTAACGGTTACCAGGTTGGTATCGGAGATGTTGAT